>JAFGXE010000037.1 GCA_016936785.1 Alphaproteobacteria bacterium | reverse complement strand
GTGCTGCTTCTATCACACTTTGAAGAGCAAGTGCTGTCGTTTGCATCGTAGAAGAAACATCTCCTTGCGTTTGAAGTTCTCCCCAACCCTCTGCTGTATTGTAGGCATTTTCAGCTGTTGCCACCCACTGGTTCCCGACAGTTGCCGTCAATGTATTTGAGATATTCGAATATGAATCGGAAGTTGTATAGGTATTTTCTCCTGCAAGAACTTGGGCATCGTCTTGTGCATTCAGAGCAACATCTCCATCGGCTGTAATCGTTGATCCTTGGACCGTAATTCCTTGGTCTGAATTTGCTGTTAAGTTCCCGCCAATCTGAATCGTCGATCCTTTATTTGTTGAAGATGTTTCTGTATGTTCTGATTTCTCGCGTTGTTGTGTGACTGACATGCTGACGCTTGAATTTGTGTTTGAGAAATCCACATTATCAAACGAGATTTCTTCATGACGTTCTGTTTTTGAAGATGTTTCCTGCACGCCTGCGATAATGAGATTTCCGCCAGTTTGAATGTCTGCATTTTGATTCACAATAACATTCGACCCAAGAATAGCCGTATCATTTCCTGAGACGGTTTGAAGATCATTTGTCAGGACATTCGATTCCTTTTGGAGAACAGTATCTGTCCGCACATAGTCGGTTGTTTCTGCCCGAGAAGCCTGACGTGCCATGTCTTCAAATTGCGCCCCATCAAACAGACCGCCAGTTTGTGTTTCAAGCGTTGAAGCAACCGCGTTGATTGCACCTCCAACAACAGAACCAACGACATCTCCGCCCCATTCGGTGTGATTATGCTCAGACATATGTTCTTCCGCCATCGTTCCAACAAGAATATCCCCACCGGCATTGACAGAAGTTAAACCGTCTGAAACAAGATCTGTACTCACAAATGTCGCATTATTTGCACTCGTTAAAGAGAGATTATTCCCCGCAGAAAGAAGGCTATTTCGAACGGTTTCATCGTATGTTGTTCGCGTATCCGCCGATCCTTTTTCTGCATCCATCGCAAGATCAAAACTGCCAGCCATTCCGAGCGGTTCCATCAGACTCGCCCCTGCCATTGTTGCAAGTGCACCCAGCGCATCAAAGCTTGATTCCTGATGAAAAACCATGTCATATTGAGAATCTTTTACGCCTGCGACATTGATATTTCCACCGGCATTTGCATCAAGATTCTCATCCGCGATAATTTCACCCCCGATGATATTGGTGTCATTCCCTGAAACGAGATTTACATTTTTCCCTGAAATCCCCGCAAGATTATTTGTAATAGACGTATGCACTTCTTGATGAGCTTCAGATTTAAATGTACTTTCAGTCGCATACCCAAAAGCATGATAATCAATATCTTGTGTCGCAATCACGTTCAGATTTTCACTTGCATCAATATCTACATCCCCACCTGCATGCATTTGAGATCCAATCACATTGACATTTTTTCCAGCAAGAGCAAGATCTCCTCCAACAAGAAAATCTGATCCAAAGTTCTGAATTGTTTCATCATGAGTATAGTTTGTTTCACTATCTTTCTGATAAAATTTATTATGAATTTGGACTGCTCCAACTGTTGTATCACCACCTGCATTTAAGTTTGCATTTCCTGTCACATCTCCAACAACACCTAAAAGATCGAGATTTCCATCCGACTGAATTGCAAGATTATCTGCTCCTAAATACGCAACCTGTGAAAGCTCTGAAGTCACAAAGTTCTCGCCAACTGATGCTGTTCCAATAAGACTTGAAAGAGAGAAATCTCCTGTTGTTGCAATCGTCATATTCCCCCCTTCTAAAGAGGCACCACGTCCTTCAAAATTATCCGCTGTTATCGTAAGATTATTCTCAGCATGAAGTGTCCCTGTCGCTTGCACATCTCTATTCGTTGCAAGCATGACGTTATTGCCACCAAGAACACCCCCTATTCTGGTTTTGACAGCCTGTTCTGCCAATGGGAAATACACTTTCGGCACGTAAGCTATTTCTGTCCGTCCATGTCCAAGGTCCACTTCTTCTGCCACGTACCAAATAATTGGTTTTGTGAGTTGTACAAGTTGTGCATTTGTAAGATCAATCCCCATTGCAAGATTTAAATCCCCTGCAAAATCCAAAGCATTCTCCATCAAGATATTGCGTTGATCTGCTGCATTCATCCCCACAATAAAACGTTGTTGTGTATAATCACGCACAGCACGATCAACCAATTCCGCTTCATAGACCTGATCTCCTAAAAAAGGAATTTCATAATCAGCAGGATCTGCCCCTAAACGTTCCATCCAGTAAGCACTTTCAAGCATACCTGTCAAATCCGTAAAGAGTGGATTAGATTCAATTAAATACCCTGCTCCATCTCCATATTGAAAGAGTATCCCATCTGGATCAATAATATTATCTAAGTCATTTACATTAATAAAACCATTGAAGTTTGGATCATTTTGATCCGCATAGAATGTATTCGAAAGCTGTATGCCATCTCCGGATTGTGTGGCGGTATCTGTAATTGTGAGATCTCCTCCAGCAATAATCTGTGCAACATGATCAGAATAAACTGTTTCTCCTGTTCGGTAATAATAACGATATGATGTAATATACGTTGGCCCACCAGTCATATGATCTCTCTTATCAATATATTTCCACTTCTCATAAAGTGAATGTGTTTCTATTGAACTTGTATAGTTTTTAAGATTGTTTGTGTTTAATGTTATATTTTGATCTGACACAATATCCGAACTACGATTTTCAATTTCACCTGCGGTAATTGTTAGATCCTGACCTGATTGAATAATACTTTCTTCACTTGTAAGTGTTGAAACAACTTCTTCCAAACGATTTATTCTCCACTTCCAATAAGGAGGATCTGGATAATTTGTATATTGCATTTCATAAAACCCAGAATCGGCACTGAGATTTTGTAAACTTGTCGTTGAGATATCAAGCGATCCACCAGACTTAATGACACTCCCTTCATTCAGAATTGAATCTGTGGCATTCAAAATCATATTCCCACCAGACAGAATATAAGCTGGCGTATCTGAATAAACACGTTGAGATTCATATTCATCATCAGTATGAGTTAAGAAAAACGTCGTTTCAGACCAATCACTACTTCCTCCCCAACCACCACCACTTCCTTGAGGCTCTTCAAGTGGATACAGAGCATAAAATTGCTCTAAAGTGATTTCTCCTCTTTCAAGACGTCCTTTATCTTGTTCGAACTGCCAGTTTCCGAATAACCCAGTCATTTCAACCCAAACAGTATATTTTTGTTTTCTTTTATAACGTGTCAAAAGTGGATCTGTATCAAGATAACTTCTCATATTCTCAATCACACGCGCATTCACAGTCATATCGTTTGTCGCATAAAGCATTGACCCTTCATTATGTAATGTATCAGAAAGATTAATTGTTAAATTCCCACCTGAATAAACGTAAGAAGGAGCCACCGTCCCAAGTGTTGATGTTGCGATTTCTTTTTTGTTTAAAACTGTCAATCCATCTGAATTAACATATGGCCCACCCGAAAAAGTCACAAGTTCAGTTGTATACCCGCCTGTCGTTTCTCCAATATTATAAAAGCTTTGAGCAGTGAGGGTCATATCTCCACCAGACTGGATTGTTCCAGCAAAGTTTGTAATATCTCCTGTTGCATTCAAACTTAAATCACCTAATGAAAGAAGGGTTCCATGATCATTTGTAATGTTTCCAGCAGATAAGATTAAAGATCCACCCAGCGCATAGAGATCTCCGGCATTCACAAAATCTTCTGTCATTTGGATAGAGATATTACCGCCTGCATTAAGATGCCCACCTTCCTCAGGGTCGAGATCTGGACGCTCAATTGTAATGTTTTTTGCTTCCAACGAAACATCTCCTGCCGCTATCACACGACGTGTTTGAACAATATCCTGTGTCGATTTTACGTTCACATTCCCTGCACTTGTGATACTTTTATATGTGATATTTCCATCTGCATCCAGAGTAACATCGGCTGTATCGGCAATCATATCCCCTGCAGATTGCACACCCACACCGTCTTCTGTAGACACAATTTTAATCCGTCCTGCATAAATAGACCCCAATGCGGACGCATCAATCGCAATCGCAGGTTTCGCCGAACCATCATCTGCTTTTTCTGTAATTTCTTTTGTTGCACGATCATAGGTATTCCGTCCTGCAATAATCGAAACATCTTTTCCGTTCAGTTGACCTGTGAGTTTTGCTGTCCGAGAAATGATTTCAAAATAGTCAACACCTCCTGCATTCAGCCCTGCTCCTTCAATGGAGATCTCTCCACGATCCACATCAATCATCCGACCATTCGCGGAAACATCTCCCGTCGTCAAAGTCACACGAGGCGTATTAATAAACCCACATCCTGCACAGGTAATGCCATTTGGATTAGCCATAATATAATTTGCCTGAGAGCCAAAGATTTCTGTAAATCCATCTAAGCGAGACTGATTTGTTCCGGTCACATAACTCACAATTGTTGACGCAGTATTCCCCCCTTGAAAAAGTGGATTATTATACATCGCTCCCGCAAGCTGTGAAATACCTGTCTCTGTCGAATTGTTTATCACAACGCCTTCTGCTCCGACATTAAACTCAGAGAAATTATTCATCGAAACACCCCCCGCTGTGGGTGCGACAATATTTACAATAGGCACACCGTTTTGACCATTATCGACAATTGGTTGATTACCCGCATTCGGATCCACAACAATCTGGGCGCGCAACAAAACAGGCTGATAAACTAAAGCAAATGAGATAAAATACGCAAAAAATTGTTTAAACATTTCTGACTTCCTATGTTTTTATTTTTATAGGCGATTTCTCTATAAATTTCAAGCACTTTTATACGTTTTTCAAAAGGTTAAATCGACCTTTTCGTTTATTAATACAGTTGACAAATATTCCTATCCTTAGTAGATAGCAACACTCAAAAGTAGATAAACCACACGATTCTTTTTAAAATAATCCGGCGAATCAAGTGGCTCGCTGTATGTGATTTCCCAATTTGTCTTTTTCCCAAATCCTTTAATACCAGTTGCCCACCCCATAATCTCATCTGTTTGTCCTAGTCGCTCAGTTTGCCCAAAATCAAACCCAACAAAAACTTCAAATTGTTTGATTGGATCGTAAAACCATTCTTTTAAACTTGGGAATTGAAAACCCAAGCTCAAATCATTTTGCATATAAAATCCATCTCTCCCCGAAAGAATATTTTCTTTAAATCCACGGACAGAATAACGGTCTCCTATGACAATATTTTCAGAAGAATACAGTGTATCCGGACTTGTTTGCATATTCACAACAGACTGAAGTTTTAAAGGATGCTCTTTTATTTGCCATGTCTTAACGGCCGAAAGCGTTGCTGTATATTTTTCGTAATCAGATGTTGGTTCATCTAACGCAAGATTATTCCTATCTTCAACCGCCCCAAGAATAGGAACGCCACGTTCATATTGTGCATCTAATGTCCAGTAAGTATTCCACAAATAAAGCGATCCTTTTCCACCAAAAGAGAGCGCGGTCAAATCATAGGTTGAAGCAGGGTTTGTCGCGTCAAAAATGTATGAGTTTGTATCGTAGTATGAAAGCTGTCCTGTCAAATTTAAAGTACTTGTGCGTGATTTAAAAACCTCGTTCTCTAAATCCCACGTGAATTTCTTTGTTTCTCCAGAAGTTTCAACTGGCACACCAAAAGACCCGTATGTTGTCACAAGATAGGATGAGTATAAAAATGAAAAATTGGATCGCCAATACCCAAAGGGCAAGGTGAGCCTCGCCATATAAGCACGTGTGTTGTAATCATCACGAAATAAATCAACATTATTCTGAATCATAAATGAAAATGTTTCATTCAGAGAAAGAAGGTTGTCGGCACTTCCGTCTATCTTCATCCGATTTTCGCCCGTTGACTTTTGCCCGAGATTATCCATGCCAAGGCGAAGTGTAAACGGATCTTTATCCAACGTTGAGACACGCACAACAGATTGCCCAGAATCAGTCCCTGGTTCAATGGTCATTGATGCTTCTGAAGACTGTGGATACTTAAGTTGCCCAATTCCTTTATCCAGATCTTTTAAAGAAAGAACTTCTCCTTTAGATGTCGGAAACGCTGTCCAGACACGCACACGATCCGAGGTTGAATCTTTATTCATTGAGATTTTCTCAATTTTTCCTTCAACAACGCGCAATCTAAGTGTTCCAGATTTAATATTTTGCTGAGGCAGATATACACGCGTCGTCACATAACCTTCTTCGACATACCACTGTGTGATAATTTTAATCAGTGTATTGATTTCTGAAAGAGAGAGACAACTCCCTTTATATGCAGAAACAAGCTCTTCTTGTTTTGAAGTAGAGGGTATTTCTGCGCCATCGAGGATAATTTCATTAATCTGAAAACAAGTCCCTTTTTTCCCCGCTTGGATTTCTTCTTTTTTTCCTGTTTTTTCCTGAAGAGATTTTTCTAAACGTTGACGCATTTCTTGACGTTCTTTTTCCGCCTGAATACGCTCCTGCTCTTGAATCAAAAGCAACCCTGAATCCTGCGCAAATACAGACATACTTACGAAAGAAAAAACCAAGAAAACAAAAAGAAAAGAAGGTGTTAACCGCATCTCCAACGATAGAAAAGATTTTATGAGATTTCAATTAAAAAGAATTAATTCCTCTTTTTATCAACACGCGCAATCTTTCAAAAAGTGACAAAGGATAGAAGCTCATTTTTTGTTTTTGAGAAGTTTACTGTGTCACTCCGACACACAGAATCCCACAGAACTGCGCGATTTTACGTCTAAAAATGATAAATGCTGTAAAGTTTTGAGAGAGTGGTCGAGCAGAATAAGATTCCAATGAGAGATACTTTGGTCAAGTATACCATGTCTAACAATAGATCTAATTCATTGATAAATCAAGTTATTTTATATAATTTAGTTAAATTAACTTGATT
>JAFGXE010000002.1 GCA_016936785.1 Alphaproteobacteria bacterium | reverse complement strand
ATTGGCTTTGTATCAATAGCTTTTGAGATTTTTATGTTTTGATCTTCAATCTCTCCTATAGATATCTTTTTCGTACTATTTCCCTCTTGAATGATTGTTATTACAGTATCTAAATCTGCTCCTTCAAATATCTTTGTTGGCAAATCAATTATTTGCATAATATTTTGTTTTAATAATATTTCTCTTAATTTTCGGTGTTGTTGAATACTTAACCAAGTATAGGGAACAATAAATCCTATAAAACGATTTTGCCTAGATATGTTGATCATTAACTCCATAAATAAGGCATATGTATCTAATTTATAGGAAGCTGATTTATACTGTTCTATAAAATAATTTTGTTCTTCTTTAGTGATTGTGGCACCATAAGGCGGGTTGCCAATCACTGCATCAAAGCCGATGAAATTTCCTTTTTCATCTAAAACTTGTGGGAATTCTATACGCCATTCAAATGCGTTATCATAAATATCAAGTTTGGTTTCAAAGCGGTCATCTATGCCGGAGAACAGAGTTGCAGCTGCATGATAAATCTGATTTTTTATGCGTTTAATATGAGCTTCAATATCACGCTTTTTACTTTTATCATTGGCATGCACATATTCTTTTACCAGCTCTCTATAGCGTTTTAAATCGCTTTTGAGATTGTATTCTTGGTTTTATCTATGGCGATTTTATGCACCAGCGAATTGCCGCACTTGATGTTAATATCAATATTGGGAAGTGTTTCCAAATCGTTATAGTCCGCCGTTGGATCATAGTTTTTGTAATAGGTATTTTTCAAAAGCTCAATCCATAAACGCAGACGGCAGATATCCACAGATTTTGGGTTAATATCAATCCCGAATAAGCAGTTCTCAATAATCGCTTCTTTTTCGTGGAAGAGTGCTTGTTGAAGACGAGAGGCTTCTTTACTTTTTGGCTGATACTCAAAGATGTCGCCCTCATCATTGATGATGATCAGCTCATCGTCTTTGACGTTGATTTCCCAATCTTTGATACGGCGACCGTCAAAATAATGCAGGATACCCAGATAGGATTTAATGCGTATAATCTCGTTTAAAGCCGATACAAGGAAATGTCCGGAACCCACCGCCGGATCACAAATTTTAATTGAATTGATGATCTCATTGGCTTCTTTGATGTCATCAATTTTGTTTTCAATATCTTCTAGGCTTTTGCATTTCCATTTTTTAACTTCATTGAATTTTTCAATCACAGCAGGCTCTATCGCTTCACGGCAAATGTATTCTGTGATATAGCCGGGTGTGAAGTATGATCCCGTCTTTGTATCCATTGATCTTTTCAAAGATTTTTCCAAGCACGGAAGCGTTGATCAGGCTGGCACTTTCTTTTTTGATTGGATTGTTTTTGCCTTCCGTTTCAAAATCATAGGCGTGAAGAAAGCGGAGCAAATAATCCAAAAGCTGAACGCTTTGATCCTTTTCTTTGCCTTTTAGGATGCTTTTGCTCCAAAGCTTTAATGGATAATGAGTTCATATTTGCACATGCATTTCTTCCAAGGCGGATTTGAGTGTTGGGTGTTTTTGAATTTAAATTGCGCAAAGAAATTTTCCCGCCATTTTCAGACTTATATAAAATAGCATCTTCTGAAAAAATATTTACATCATTTAAATCCAAATAACCATTTTCAAAGCTAAACAAACGAATAATCATCTTCTGATGAGACATTTGCACCGTGTATTTGAATAAGATCTCCTACAATTTGAGTCACTTCGTCCTTAGTCGGTCTTTTGCTTTTTGCGCGCCCTTTTATAAAATCATAGAGTGCATTTGAAGTCATATTGAGTCCCATACTTAATAACATAGATGAAATATCCATTTTTTCTCCTTTTGTTTAAATGAATAGAAAAAGAAAACTAGATGAAATTTTTTACAAAAGATACAAGACTGTATTCTTATTCCGGTAAAAAACCACCAGACTGCATTTTCCAGAGTTTCGCATAAAGCCCTTTTTTCTTCAAAAGGTCGGTATGGCTTCCCTGCTCTTTTATTTGTCCTTTATCCAGCACAATAATGCGATCCATTTCAAGAAGTGTTGAAAGTCTATGGGCAATCGCGATGGTTGTCCGTCCTCTCATCAAAGTTGTGAGACTTTCTTGAATGACTTTTTCTGTTTCTGTATCAAGTGCAGATGTTGCCTCGTCTAGGATTAGAATTGGCGCATCTTTCAAAAACGCCCGTGCGATTGCAATGCGTTGACGTTGTCCGCCTGAAAGTTTTATCCCGCGTTCCCCTACTTTTGACTGATATTTTTTATCAAGAGTCAGAATAAAATCATGTGCATGTGCGAGTTTAGCAGCCTTTTCGACTTCTTTTTGTGTCGCATTGGGTTTCCCGTACTTAATATTTTCGGCAAGTGTCCGGTGAAAAAGAGAGTTATCCTGAGAGACCATTGCAATTTGTTTTCGTAAGGTTTCTTGTTGAACTTTAGAAATGTCTTGTCCGTCGATTTCAATGCTTCCCTTGTCGAGGTCATATAAACGCAACATGAGATTTACAAGTGTCGACTTCCCTGCTCCAGATAATCCAACCAGACCGATCTTTTCTCCAGCATTAATCGAAAGATTTAAGTTTTTGAAAACATATTCTTTTTTGTATTTAAATCCGAGTGATTTTGTTTGGATTTTCCCAGCCGTAATCTGTAAAGGCTTTGCCCCTTCAATATCTTGAACGGTGCGTGGTTTAAGGAGCGTTTTTAACGCTGCATCCATTGTTCCAACAGATGAAACAAAATCGGGAATTGTCCAAGTAAAATCCCAAACAACTCGAGCAATGGCTTCTTTCGCCATGAAGATAAAAATGATTTCCGAAGCTTTAAGTGTGCCATTCATGAAGCCATATCCGAGGAAAAAGAGAATACCCCCATACAGCGCTAAATAAACGACATCTAATTTCCACATCATGTTATTGACAGTATTCCAAGCTCTCACGTGAGCGAGTCTTTCTTTTTTTTGAAGTTGTGCCAATCGATTTTGTTCAAAGATGCGTCCGCTAAATAATTTAACAATTGAAAAATTAGAAATTGTGTCAACAATTGCCCCTGAGGATTTAGAGCGTATTTCAGCATGATCTTTATTGACAGTGTTCCATTTTTTTATTTGTGAACATACGAGTCCAATGTGAAATACAATCCAGATTGTGGTTAAAGTTGCAACAATGGAAGAGATTTGAAAAAATGTAAACAAATTGACTGGGATTAAGACAACTAAAGGCAGAAGTGTCCAAAACAGTACTTGATTAAAATTGCGCATAGATCCTGAAATATCTGTGATTTTAGAGGCAAGTTTTCCTGACATTTCAGATGAAAAATATTGTTGTGAATGTTTTTGAATGTATGAAAACAAAAAGTTGTCTGAATCAACTTTCATTCTGGGAATATAGTATTTTCTGCCTAGTATTCCTGCCCATACTAGTAGCTCAGAAGATATATGTGCAACGAGGATATAGATAAAATATTTCCCCACTTCAGGAATAAAAAGTTCTTTGTTTCCGGAGTAGTTTTCAATGGCACCAGTCATCGCGCTGACAAGCCAAGGAAACACAAATCCATTCCCAAGACGGAAAAACGAGAGTGTTATCCCTGAAATAAAGAAAAGCCATTTATATTTTTTGATGATAAACCATGAATAACCGATCACGGTTTTTGGAGGTATTTGAGACATAATGAATCCTTATTTGTTTTTATTTTTTAGAGCGTTATGTATCTTAGTTAAGATATAAAAACAAAATTCATTCTTTCCTCCATTGTGAAACAAACCGCAGTTTAGCGCTATTTTTAGCAGAAATCAAGGAATTTTTACGGTCATGATGATAGAAAGATGGATCTTTCCATGCGTTCACTTAGTCGAGATGACAAGACGGTGAGATCCCAGATCAAGTCCGGGATGACACAAGTTTGGAGCAGAGAGTCAAAAAAGAAAGTTCACGGATGTTGGAGGGAGATTTCTCAGGCGAAAGCCTTTCGAAATGACAGTTTTTAAAAACAGATCATCCGTCTTTAGAACATCAAGCGGAATTTGACACCGAATTCAGTGATTGAAAGATTTGTGGATTCTTTGCCATCATAAAAAGCACGAACATCATTTACTTCTTCTACGCCAACCATAATATCATCATCAGATTCGTTTATAGGGTCTGATTCATCAATTAAGAAATCATAATCGTTTCCCGCCTGATCATAGTATTCTCCAGTGTCGTAATAGTCCATAATCCATTGGTCATTCACGACCATGCCACTATTCTCAATATTTCCTAAATTATTATAACGGAAATAAAAATCAATATACATTTGGTTCTGCATTTTCCAGGTTAAACCCAATTCCACTCCCCAAGCGAGTGATTGAACAGTATCCCCAGCATAAGTTGTTTCACTATCGACAACATAATCACACAAAACGCCAACATCGTGGATGCCATCATCATAAACATACCATCCATCCGAAACATATTCCATCACGGGGGTGGTCGAAGTACCTAAACAGCGATTGTCTAAATCTGGTCCATAATCATCATAAATTGTGTATTCACTAATGGTATTAAAGGCTAGTCCCACACCAAATCCGAAATATGGCACAAGTTTTCCGCCTGAGAAGTTTCCGAAAATATCTTCTAAGCTATAAAAGAAGCTTCCCATGAGAACATTTGATTCAATGTCTCCCCCAGATACACGTAAATCTCGCGATCCAAAATAATCACTATGACTTGCCGTATCTCCATACGAAAGATCTGCATATTTTGTGTATGTTAATTCAATACGTGTTGCAGACGAGACAGCGACACCAAATGTTAATCCCATTCCTGTTGAGCTTTGGTTTGCACTAGACCCTTCATTACAATTTCCTGGGAGTTCTGGATCACAATATTGAGACTTAAGAGTCCCACTATATTGTCCTTTGCTTAAAGAAAGGCCTAAATACAGCCCTGTATCTGCAAGCGTTTGAAATTGATTCAATTGTGCTTGTTGAGAAGAATTTCTATTTTGTCTTTGATAATCTTGCTGACGCATTGCTTTTTT
>JAFGXE010000036.1 GCA_016936785.1 Alphaproteobacteria bacterium | reverse complement strand
TGCTTCTTGATGAACAACGCCGGCGTCGCCTTTATAATCATCTGTTTGATTGCCTTCTCCAAATTTTGCTTCGTAAACATCTAAATTTTCTTGAGCATAGTCAAACATTCCACCTGTTTCTTGGCATTCTTTTTGAGCTGTTGCGAGTAGTTTATCAAGTGTTCGTTCAAGTTCACGACGTTCTGTCGCCATTGTTGTGCCATGTGCGAGCATCTTTTTATTGAGGAATTCTTCCCAAACAGCTTCAACACCATCGATTCCTGGGTTTTGGAGGAAGGCATAACCTGGCAATCCAACTTCCACACGCATTTCTGAACATTTAATTAATGTTTGCTGGCAGAATGTTTTGAAATTTTTTGTGACTATTTCATCAATTGTGCCATCTTCATGAAGACATTTTCCATATCCTTCTCCTGTTTCGTTGGAGGTGCAATATTTTTTCATACAGTCATCAACGTCATCTACACATTGTTCTGCTTTTAGCCATTTCTCTTTTGCATGTGTTTCTTGATATGTAATGAGACCTTCTTCTGCTTTGCGTGCGAAATCTTGGAAGAAGTACATCAATGCACGACTTGCATCATCTGTATTTCCTGTGACAGGAAGAGGAAAAGGAGACATGTAGCCATTACATTTAGAAAGAACACTAGATTCGCATCGTGCGAGACGTTGCAATAAGAGAGATTGCAATTGCTGAGAAAGAACACTTGTTGTTGCATTTGTTCCATTATTGAGCCAGTCTCGTAAAAATTCTCCTGCATCAAGTGTATCAATTGTGTCATCTGCTGACCCAGGGTTAATAACTGTGTCAATTAAATCAACACATCCTTGATAATTTTCCCCACCACATTCTTTTTTCGCACAAGAAAGGAAACCTGTTTGGCATTCGCCCATATCATAAGAACTTGTCCCAATTTGGCGCACAATTTGTTCCCATACAAGGTTACAATTACTATTAGAAGGAGGTTCTGCATTGTAAAAACATTGGCATTTTGCCATTTCATCTGCACACATTGCACCTTCATTTGCAACAAGAGCTGCAACAGACGATCCGAGATCAAGTTCACCATTTATATCGAAAACAAGACGATCTTGACATCCAAAAAGACCTGGGCCACAGAGATTGTTTGCACTCAAACATTGAGTGACATGATCCACGCATTCTAAATTTGTAAGTGTGCCATCATTTATGCTTTTGTCCGTTGTGAAGGTTGTTTCGTCAGTTGGTTTTGTCGTTGGAACACTTTTGTCAGCTCCAGCAACACGTCCAACATTAATTCGTTTGCCAACAACGCGACCTGATCCACGTGCACGTCGTGCTGAAGATAAATCGGTTTCTATGCGTGAAGAAAGATCATCTGATCCTCTTTGAGCAAAAGAATCTCCTTGTCCAAAAAAGACAGAGAGTATTAAAAATAGACTAAAAATCAGAGTGTTATTCATTTTTCCCCTTTGGAAATCCTTCTCCAACTAAAACGACTATATCATATTTCTCATTTAAAAAAAAGGGTTTTTCTTTATTTTTCTTCAAAAAAGAGAAAAAGCTTGAAAATTTTAAGATCTATGTTATGGTGGGAGCCATCGAAACCTTTCTAGTTTAAGCTAGATAACTGTCCAATAGGACAAAGCCAAAAGGAAAATAGAATGAATCTATACGAAACCGTCTTGGTTTTTCGTCGGGATCTTTCACCTGTTCAGGTAGAAGATTTGACGAAAAAATATTCAAGCCTTCTTGTCGTTTCAGGGGGAAAATTACATAAAACTGAAAATTGGGGTCTCTTAAATCTTGCGTACCCGATCAAAAAGATGAAAAAAGCATATTATGTTTTGCTTATAACTTCTTCTTCAAGAGAAGATCTTCAAGAAACAAACCGTCAACTAGGACTAGATGAAAGTATCTTACGTTCAATGACGGTGACAATTGATTCTGTTGATAATAGTGCTTCTCCAATGATGAAAGCGAAAACAAAACGTGAAGGGGGAGAAAATGCCTAAGTCACTTGTATTTAGAAAAAAATCAGATCCGTTAGATGGAAAAATCCTGGATTACAAAAATATTCCTCTTCTTGAAAAATATCTTTCAGATCGTGGAAAAATTCTGCCATCTCGTATTACAGGCGTTAAACCTGCGAACCAACGTCGTCTTGCTCAAGCAATTAAGCGTGCACGTTACATTGGTTTATTGCCATATGTTCAAAATAATAAATAAGAGAGGTTAGACGATGGAAATTGTTTTAATGGAAAATATTCGTAAGCTCGGCAAAGTCGGGGATGTTGTGGAAGTCAAAGCAGGATATGCTCGGAACTTTCTTATTCCTCAGAAAAAAGGCGCGCGTGCGACAAAAGAAAATAAAGAGCTTCTTGAAGTGAAGCGTGCTGACCTTGAAAAACAAAGTCAGCTTGCAGAAGCAAAAGCAAAAGAACTCGCGAAAAAGATTCAAGGGATTGATCTTGTTATGGTACGTTCAGCAACAGAATCTGGACGTCTTTATGGATCTGTCTCAGCAAAAACACTTGCTGATTTCTTGAGTGAAAAAATGGGTGAAAAATTTGATTCATTTATGATTCAAATTCCAGCGCCATTCAAAGAAATTGGACTATTCTCTGTTGGTGTGAATCTTTATGGAGATGTGTTTGCTCAATTCCGTTTGGTTGTTGCTCAATCAGAGGGAGAAGCGAAAGATCTTGTTAAAGAACATCAAGATGGCGTTAAAGCGCAATCAGATAGAGAAAAAAAAGAAGCTGAATCGAAACAGCAAGAAAAAGTTGCTGTAAAAGAACTAAAGGAAGAGACAGATGAAACCAACAATGGAGAAGATCAAAAAGCTTAACTATACGGTTTCATTTCTTTTGACACACGAAATGCTAGATGAAAATATTTCTTCTAAGATTTCAGATCTTCAAGGTCGTGTTAAAATGAAAGGTTTCCGAAAAGGTAAAGTGCCTCTGGATATCGTAAGAGAGCAGTATGAGGGATCTGTGCGTGGAGAAGTTATTCAAAAAGAAGCTGAAAAGATTCTTGCTGATTACTACAAAACCAAAGATATCCGTCCTGCATCAGCACCTAAAGTTGATCTCAAAGATGATAAAAAGGGATTTGTTCTTACAGCAGGTTTTGATATTTTGCCTGAAATAAAAGAAGTAAAATTTGATAAGATTGTTCTCGAGAAAGAAGTTTCTGAAGTCAGTGACAAAGAACTTGATGACTCTTTGAATAACATTGCTGAGTCACGTCGCGAAATGATTCAAATCAAAGAAAAACGTCCTCTTAAAAAGGGTGATGTTGCTGTCATTGATTTTGAAGGATTTCTTGAAGGGAAACCTTTTGAAGGCGGGAAAGCAGACAGTCATTATCTTGAATTAGGTTCAAATCAATTTATTCCAGGATTTGAAGAGGCTCTTGTTGGAAAAGAAATTGGCGGGGAATATGATATTCCTCTGACTTTTCCAAAAGAATATGGGGCAAAACACCTTTCGGGTAAAAAAGTTGTTTTTAAAGTAAAAGTGCACGAAATTCGGGAAAAGAAACTTCCTAAGATGGATGATGCTTTTGCGAAAAGTCTGAAGTTAAAGGATCTCGAAGATCTGAAGAAAACAGTTCGGGAACAGCTTTCAAAACAAAAAGATCAAGTTGCGACACAAAAACTTAAAGATGATTTACTTGATGCATTAACAGATAAAGTGAAAATGGATCTTCCTCAGTCGCTTGTCGATCAGGAAATTGAGGTTCTTAAAAAAACATCTGAGAAAGATGCTAAAGAAAAAGATCTTGTGAAACAAGCAGAACAACGTGTCACGCTTGGGCTTGTCTTAGGTGATTTTGGAAAGAAATTCGATGTGAAAGTATCTCGAGATGAAGTGAAGGGAGCCTTGATGCAATATGCCATGGGACGCCATCCAAATCCACAGGAGCTTTTGAAAGAATTTGATAAAAATCCAAATAACTATAGTCAGTTTTATGCGATGATCTTTGAGGATAAAGTTCTTGATGCGATTTTGAAAAAAGTCACAATCAAAGAAGTGAAACCAAAGAAGAAATAGTTCTTTTAGAATAAGTATAAAAGACCTGTGAAATCAAATTTCACAGGTTTTTTTCTTTAGAGGAGATAAGGACTGGATCCCCCGCTCTTCGCGAGGATGACAGTGGAAAGGTGTCATTCCGAACGTATGTGAGGAATCTTCTGAGATTTGGCAGTGAGTCGGTGGAAGATCTCTCCGCTACGCGTTCGAGATGACATAAGGAAGCGTTCGAAGTTGATATTAGAAATAAACTTATGGATTTACGATAAAATATTTTTCTGGATCAACGGGGTTATTCTTATATCGGAGTTCGATATAGATTTTTCCATCTGATCCGAGGCGACCGATTGGTTCACCTTTCAAAACGGATTGTCCTTCTTT
>JAFGXE010000035.1 GCA_016936785.1 Alphaproteobacteria bacterium | reverse complement strand
ACAGCTTTTGCAACATCATAATGACGTTGTCCAACAATTTGTGGATTCAACATTTTTGAGTTTGAAGCCAAAGGATCAACCGCTGGAAAAAGAGCTTGAGACACTTTTTTACGTGACAACACAACTGTTGCTGATAAATGGGCAAAAGTTCCCGCAGCAGATGGATCAGTAAAGTCATCGGCTGGCACATAAACTGCCTGAATAGATGTAATCGCAGCATTTGGTGTTGACGCAATACGTTCTTGAAGAGACGCTAAATCCTGATTAAGTGAAGACTGATAACCCACACGAGATGGAATACGTCCCATCAATCCAGCAACTTCAGATCCGGCTTGAACAAAACGGAAAATATTATCAATCATCAAAAGCACATCTTGTTTTTGTTCATCACGGAAATACTCAGCAACTGTCAAAGCAGCATGCGCGACACGGAATCTCACACCAGAGGGTTCGTTCATCTGTCCAAAAATCATGGCCGTTTTATCCAGAACGCCCGCTTCTTTCATGTCAGAGAAAAGTTCTTCACCTTCTCGTGAACGTTCTCCAACACCACAAAAGAGTCCGAGACCGTCGTATTTTCCAAACATGTTGTTAATCATTTCAGTTAGAAGCACTGTCTTTCCACAACCAGCACCACCAAAAAGACCTGATTTCCCACCACGTTCTAATGGTGTCAAAAGATCAACAACTTTAATTCCTGTATAAAAAATTTCTGATTTTGTAATTTGTTTTGTAAATGGAATTGGTTTTTGATGAATCCCACGCCATTTCACATCACCGAGCGGTTTATCAATACCATCAATAGGTTCACCAAGTACATTCAACATACGTCCCATAATGGATTTACCAACAGGCATTTTGAGTGTATCCCCTGTATCCACCATAACGTCACCACGTGCAAGACCTTGTGTCGATGTCACGGCCACTGCGCGCACAACTTCATCATCAACATGATCTTGAACTTCAAGAACTACTTGATATTGTTTATCACCTAAATCAACATCTGTTGTCAATTTTTGATAGATTGGTGGAAGTTCTTTTTTAAAACGAACATCCACAACACTTCCCTGAACGGAAACAACGAGACCTGTATTCTGTGTCATTATCTAAATCCTTTAACCTTCAGAACGAATCAAATTCGCCACGAGTCTCGCAAATATAAAAAGAACTGTAAAGAGGAAAGTAAAAAAAATATTAGAAAAATTAAGAAACGCAGAAAGAGCTAAAAATTGTTAGGCAACGTAAATATATGAACGCACGACAATTTAATGCACAAACTGAATCTTCGCAACCGCTTGATAGCCAAAGAATGTATTCACTTTTTCGATCATGATTGGGGTTTGATGACTCATTAATGTTGCAAGAGATGAAGACTTTAAGCGAATAAACAATGTCCCACCCATCCGCTCTTTCTGTGAAAATTTAAGCCGCATGGGCAAAGCCATATCTGCAAATTTTTCCCCCACAATCACTGGCCAATTGTGAATTAAATCAACTTCGGAGAATCCATACTTCCCACCAAGCTTTTGAACAATCTTCCCTAAGTTCTTAGAAAAATCTTGAGGGCCTCGTCCTTCACGTTTCTCGAAGAAATCAGTTTTATTTTGAGACATTTGGTAAAGCTTTTTTCTTATCATAAGCCAACACAGCTTGTTTGAACTTCTTAAAAGCACTTTCTTCAATCTGTCGCACACGCTCTGCAGAAATTCCAAGTTCTGCTGACAAATCGCGTAGCGTTAGACTATTTTCAAGTTTACGCTTCACAAGAATATTTTGTTCACGTGGATTTAAAACAGCCAACCCAGCTTGAATCATTTCTTTTTGAATTGCTTTTTCTTGTTTTTCTTCCACCCATGTTTCCTGAGAAATCTGATCCGACTCAAGAAAATCAATATATTCGCTACTTTCTCCATCTTGTTTCATTTGCTGGTTAAGAGAAAAGTCCCCACTTAAACGGGCATTCATGTCATAAACATCTTGATCTTTTACATCAAGTTCTTTGGCAATTTTTTGAATATTTTCAGGAGTCATTTGACGGTTATCATAAACACCCAATTTTTCTTTCACGCGTTTTAGTCCAAAGAAAAGTTTCTTTTGCGTGCTCGCAGAACCAATCTTTACGGCCGACCAAGACGACAAAATATAATCTTGTATCATCGCACGAATCCACCATAGTGCATACGTCGTCAAGCGGAATCCCTTATCTGGATCAAATTTTTTCACAGCCGTCATTAATCCAATATTCCCTTCAGAAATTAAATCACCTAAGGGCAAACCATAATGTCGAAAATCATAAGCAACTTTCACAACTAAACGGAGATGCGACGAAACGAGAACCTCTGCCGCGCGACGTGATTTATTTCCCTGAAGCTCTTTCGCGAGAGAAAATTCTTCCTTCTCCGAAAGGTAGGGCATCGCTTGCACCATTTGAATATAGCGCTGTAATCCAGAAGCATCAGATGATGCTGGAGCTGGAACAAGATCAAAATCTTTTGCTTTTTTTACCATCTCCCAAACATAGCGAATGAAAACAGATAAATCAAGATTGGAGTTTAAAACGGGGTTGGATCACACCGTCCATGTCGATATCTTCCAAAAACATTGCTTTGGGACGTGCCCAAATTTTACTTGGATCAGATAAATCTTGATAGAGAACAAGATCTTCAAGATTTTCAGAATGTCTTGCCTCTCCAACCACTTTATAAAGATTTCCTTTATAGTGCTTGTATAGGCCACCAATTTTTAATTTTTCCATCTACTCCTCCTTTAAACCAATCAAACTCCATTTACGTTTCCCATTCAGGCGCTCTTTAACAGGCAAATTCGGGAAAAGATGTGTCGCTCGCCGGTAAGAAAAACAATCTGGATGTGAATAGGTATTCACGTGCATCACTTCAATTTTATCCATACCGATTTCTTTCAGTTGAAAAAGGATAAGACCACGTATATCAAAAAGCCACTTCCCTTCTTTATGAAATTTTAAAAACTGACTATAACCCGAATCAATTTGAACTGTCTCATCATAAATTTCTTGACCGACTTCATAAGACTCCTGAGAAATCATCGGCCCCACACCTGAAACAATAAACTCAATCTTTGCGCCAACTTGAAGCATCGTTTGAATGGTATTTGCAACAACCCCATGCACCGCACCTTTCCAACCTGCATGACACGCGCCAATAACTTTATTAATCGGATCAGCAAACAGAATCGGACCACAATCTGCCGTCCGAACGCCCACCATAAGGCCAGGAGTTTTCGTCACAAACGCATCCGCAATTGGCGAATCTTCAAAAGAGATTTCTTGATCAACAATCATCACATTCGCAGTGTGTTCTTGCTTCGGAAAAGCGAATTTCTCAAACCCCAATTTTTTGACACAGAATTGAGGAAACTCGTACCGATACCATGCGCGAGAATGCGCCCCCTCTGGCACATCACACTTATCAAATACCCCGTGCACTACCCCACCTAAATTCTGAAATGATTTAAATGTTTTCATTATTTACTCTTTTCCGTTGTCATCCTGAACTTGTTTCAGGATCTAGATTTCTCAAATGCTCTGGATACTGAAACAAGTTCAGGATGACAGAATAATTTATATCGCCAAATACTTTTTACCTTCTAATAACCGCTCCGCCATGATACAAATCTTCATAATAAAATAAAATCGCAGTTTTAATGTGATTTAGCTTTAATCTTCCCCAAAATTTCTTCCATTCGATCAAGCATTTTTTTATATGCAGGTTTTTGGAAATGTTCCCGGGCAGGCTTAAACATCTCAATCAAATAATCTGCAAGGAAATTCTTTACATCAATCGGATGCACATCCCCTTTCTCAAACTTACTCTCCAAGTCTTTGAAATCTTTAAAGGAAATTATTCCGCCATGTTCTTCGGGACGAACAATTTTAAACCCACTTTTTTCACGTGGAAAAACAATCATTTCAAACCATCTCAGAATAGGATTGTATCCAATTTCTTTCTCCATACAAAACCCTTTCATGATCTTTTTTCGGATAGCCTCCGGATCATCCATCATAAACATTGCAGAATTCGGATCGGATTTACTCATTTTACCTTTGTTCAAAAGTTCACGCTTATTCATATCTTCCGGAATAGGCCAAATCGCAGGCTTAGCAAGACTCGGAAGAAGTGGTGTATGAATTGCAACCGGTTTCATGCGTTTACCATGAAACATAGGCATGTTTGTTTTAATTTTATCTGCTGTATCGCGCATGATCACATGAATCTTACGCTGATCTATTCCACCTTGTGCAATCTGAATATTCATTGCAAAAATATCAGCAGCTTGCATTGGTGGATACGCGAGTGAACCAAAATCTTTTGTTTGTCCTTCTTCACGTCCCATAATTGAAATAGATCTTTCAATACGCGGGAGTGATGTATTTTTAGAAACTTCAAGAAATGTCAGCCAGAAATCTGGATGTGTCGCATAGTATTCTGAAGCTTTAATAAAGGTGAGTTTTTCTGGATCACCACCAAGTGTAAGAATAGATGCCTTTAAAATTTCTTTGAAAGCACCATCGGCAATTTCTTTTATAATTTCTAAGTTTCCACCAAACTTGTCGTTAAGGTAAGAATGCCAATCTGCAAGAAATAAATGAACTTTAACACCAGCATCCATAAGATCCTTCACTTTTTGCATCACAATAACAGCTTGCCCAATATGCAATTTCCCAGAAATCTCAAACCCAATATAGTGATTAATTTCTTGACCACTTTCGAGCATAAAACGAAGCTCATCTTCACCAATTATTTCTTCTGTATTCCGTTTAATAAGATTCAATCTTTCTTCTGTATTCATTTCTTTCTCCTTTCTACAAATAAAAAACGTCCATGTATAACGTGCCTATTTGACACACTATACAAGGACGATTGTGTTGTGAGATCCCGACCTACGTCGGAATGGACACCTTATTATTAATCGTGGTACCACCTTGTTTCGCAGAATTAAATTCTACCTCATTTGCTTTATCGAAAAGCCCCGTCTTTCCTGACCAGAAGGTTTTCGGAAAGCCACTCGAGCCGGAGTAAGTCTCGCAAGCGAGTCCCGTCTCTACAAACGTGTTAATAAAAGCATAATTGAAAACAAGATACATTGCAACTGATTTTCCACTTGAAAGCAATTTTAATATCGCCTATTCTGACTTTCATGAAAAATTTTATTCCTTCTTTAGGTCATTTTGCACTCGGCATGTTTGAAACAGTTGGACGCTTTGTTTCATTTCTTGGACAAATTATCAAAGCCTCATTTACCCCACCCTTTTATCCCAAATTGATCTTTAAACAATTCCTCCGCATTGGATTTTATTCTCTCCCTGTTGTCGGACTAACCGCAGCTTTCTCAGGAATGGTGCTCGCCCTTCAAACTTACTCAGGATTTTCACGATTCTCAGCTGAGGGTGCTGTCGCAATGGTTGTTGTCATTTCAATGGTGCGTGAAATGGGACCCGTGTTTGCAGGACTCATGGTTGCAGGACGCGTCGGTGCCGCAATTGCCGCAGAAATAGGAACAATGAAAGTATCTGAACAATTGGATGCACTCAAAACACTCTCTGTAAATCCATTCCACTACCTTATTGCTCCACGTGTTATCGCGTCTGTGCTTATGCTCCCAATTCTTGTCATCATTGCAGATATTATCGGTGTCTTCGGCGGATTTCTGATTGCGGTTGAGCAACTTGGATTTAATCCCTCAATCTATCTCCAGAAAACATTTATGAACCTCGAAACACTTGATGTTGTCTCAGGCCTTGTTAAAGCCGTTGTCTTTGGATTTTTCATTGCAGCACTTGGATGTTATCATGGCTATCATTCTAAAGGCGGGGCAGAAGGCGTTGGAACAGCAACAACCCTTGCCGTTGTCTCAGGATCTGTTATCGTCCTCCTCACAAATTACTTTATCACAGAACTATTTTTTGGAGTTTAAGAATGAAATCAAAAATCAAAATCAAAAATCTCCATAAAGCCTTTGGCTCAAAGAAAGTGCTTTATGGTGTCTCTCTTGAAGTCCAACAAGCCGAGTCTCTTGTTATTATTGGGCCATCAGGAACAGGAAAGTCTGTTCTCATCAAAAATATTCTCGGATTGATTGCACCCGATAAAGGAGAAATCTATATTGATGGCATTGAAACGACCCATCTTTCTGAAAGAAAACGTGAACCTTTTTACAAACAAATGGGCATGCTTTTCCAAGGTGGCGCGTTGTTTGATAGTCTTTCCGTTTGGGAAAATGTTGCTTTTGGACTCATGGAAGCCCAACACATGCCTATCGATCAAGCACGCAAAGAAGCAGAAAAATATCTTGAATCTGTTGGTCTTTCAAAAAGTATCGCAGAGCAATATCCTGCGGATCTTTCTGGAGGGATGAAAAAACGCGTCAGTCTCGCACGGGCGATTGCCATCAAACCAGAAATTCTATTTTTTGATGAACCGACAACAGGACTAGATCCTGTCATGGCAGAAACCATTAATCAACTCATCGTCAAGAGTGTCAAAAAACTCGGTGCAACAGCAGTGACGATCACCCATGACATTAAATCAGCCACAACGATTGCTGATCGTATTGCAATGCTCTATGATGGAAGAATTGTTTGGGAAGGCACAAAAGATGAATTTCTCAAAACAAAAGATCCTTACATTGTCCAAATGAAAACAGGGGCGACAAAAGGCCCTATCGGGAATTAATTAAAGAAGAAAAATATTCTTCAATTTCACCTTTACCACGACTCCAAGGCACATGAACACCACAAGACTCCGCAACTTTCCCAACATGAGAATTATCATCAAGAAGAATTTTATTGGGATACTTTGAATATTTTTGCGTTAAACATTCCCATGCTTCTTTATCACTTTTCGCAAAAAGATTCCGCTTTTCAATACTCCCAATTTCACCAAAAGGACTGAGATCAATCTCAAGACGTTGAGACATACTTTCAATCCATGGTGTGAAACTGTCTGAAATAATCTTCACATTATGTGGAAGAGAAGCAAGCCATTTAACAAGATCTTTATTTGGTGTCATCGCTTTAGCGAGGCGATCCAACTCATCTTTTGTCAGTTGATATTCATCTTTAAAGGTAAACTTTCTATGACCTTGTTCTTGGAAAATTCCATTTAGAAGATGTCCATATTTCTCCCAATACATTTGAGCAATATCTTCAAAAGATTGAGACATTTCTTTTTCCAAATCTGGGAATAAATCTCTTAAAATTCGTGCTTGAGAATCTCGGAAAACACGATAGTATGCTTTCCCCTGTCCTTCTTTGATATGGTAAAGCGTATCATCAAAATCGACAAAAATGACGGTGTTTTCTTGAGATAAAAGTTGTTTTGTTTCGTCCATTTATTTTCCAGGTATTTCAAGGTACTGAAATAAAATCTCATCACGCAAAGAAGTAGATTGGATGTCACCCTGTGGTGCCTGAACAAAAAAATCAAAATCTTGCTCTTCTGAAAAAGGATACTCATAGGTTATATTCAAACTTCCTAATGGTATCTCACCTGTTGCATTATCTTGAGAAGGATCAACTTGCACTGAATAATTGCCATCATGATCCCAGCCTCTAATATCAATAACTTTGTTATAATAAGGCACTAACGACATAGAATCATTTACAAAAAATTCATATGTTGTGTCAATTGGGTGACCAACAGAATCAACCCAAAAAGTTGCTGTGCTATCTAGATAAGAATAGATGATTGTGTCAATATGATCCAAAGCATACGAAGGTTCAATACGAAGTCCTGCAATTTGAGGCAAATCATCTCGATTAAAAGTCCATTCATACGTTGTGCCATTTGGTGAAATCACACCATTTGAATTGTATGTATGTATTTCATCCTTTTTACACGCACTTAAAATCATTGACAAGAATGCTAAAGAAATAACAATATGCCGCCATTTTTTCATCTAAAATCCTTTTTTTATTCAAAAGAATTAGAGCAACAGAAAATTAAAAAGTCAACTTAATATAAAACCTTTTCAAAATACAATCCACATGCCGGAGCAGAAACTCCTGCTTTCGTTCGGTCTAAAGATTCAAGAACCTCTTTAATCCACTCAGGTGGATACTTTCCCTGCCCGATCTCAATCAAAGATCCGACAAAATTCCGCACTTGATGATGAAGAAATGAACGTGCAGAAACATGAAAATGTATTTCGTCATTCACTTTTTCAATTTGTATATTATCCAAGGTTCTCACAGGTGATTCCGCTTGACATTCGCTTGCCCGAAAAGCTGAAAAATCATGACGTCCAATAAGAAACTTTGACGCCATTTTCATTGCTTCAAGATTGATGTCTTGAGGCACCCACCACACGCGATTTTTATCCAACGCGGATTCCGAAAAACGATTCAAAACACGATAAAGGTAATGTCGTTTTTTTGCATCAAATCGTGCATGAAATTCACCTGAAGTATTCTCTACAGAAACAATCCTAATCCCTTCATCTTTCAAGTAAAAATTGAGTCCCATTTGAATTTTGTGAAGCGGATATTCTTTCGGCAAATCAACATGCGCAACTTGCCCTAAAGCATGCACACCCGCATCCGTCCGCCCCGATCCATAGACCTCTGTTTTTACCTGAGAAAATTGAAAAACAGCCTCTTCTATCGCACCCTGAATCGTCGGCAAATCATCTTGACGTTGCCAACCGTGATACCCCGTTCCATCATATTCAATTGTGAGCTTACAACGCATTTTTTAAAGAATCTTTCACAAGCAAGTCACATAAATCTGCGTATGTTTTTTTCTTTGCAAAAATATATTGTTCTGGGAGAAGAGACAGGTTTGTAAAGCCCGGATGTGTATTGATTTCCAAAAAAGCCAACGTATTCGTCTTTGGGTCATAGCGAAAATCAGATCTTGAAATCTGACGACATCCGATTCTTTGATGCATTTCGAGTGCCCACAACTTGCATTTTTCAAAAACATCTTTTGGAATATCCGCAGGGATTGTATGCGTTGTAATACCGTCTGTATATTTTGCTTCGTAATCATAAAATTCGACGGATGGCTTAAGGTCAGTTACGGTCAAAGCTTCATCAAACAACACGGCCGTAGTCAGTTCCAATCCCGGAATATATTCTTCAATCATCCATGTTTTACTTAGATCCAGCTCGTTTTTAACAATGTTCCACTGGGCTTGGTCTTTGACGATATGAATGCCAACACTTGATCCTTCATCAACAGGTTTTACGACCATGGGATAATACGGCAAGTCTTCGATCTCACGCGGGGAGTCAATTTGATATCCCCCGGGAACCACGACGTTAAATGTTTTTGCGAATACTTTTGTTTTTTCTTTATCCATGGCCAAAGCACAAGCGCGATGATCCGAGTGTGTATATGGAATTTTCAACATATCAAGAACAGCTGAAATTCCACCGTCTTCACCATCTCCACCATGAAGGGCATTAAACACAACATCAACTGGATTTGATTTTAGAAAACCAATCAAAGAATCAAGAGACTGATAATCATGCTCAATGACATCATACCCTTTTTCTTTTAGTGCAACGCTCAAGCCTTTGGCGCTCATTAAACTGACTTCGCGTTCGGAAGACAATCCACCTTTTAAAACACAGACTTTTACCATTTGAAATCCTTTTTTAAATTTGTTAGAATACTCTAACAAAGTAAAAGGCAATTTTCAATGAATTTCACAGAACTTTTAAAAACAAACTTCAGAATTACAACAGACACCCGCACAATTAAAGGTGGAGAAGTTTTTCTTGCGCTCAAAGGAATCCGTGCAGATGATGAAGAAGTAAATGCCCATTCATTTGTTGAACAAGCGCTTAAAAACGGCGCAAAATATGCCATCGTGTCTGAAAACCTCCCGAATCTTCCTCAAGAAAAACTCATTCACGTAGACGATACTTTTGACGCATACGCACAAATTGGACTTAAATTCCGCCGTGAATTTAAGGGAAAAGTAGTCGGGTTGACAGGGAGTTCAGGTAAAACCTCTACAAAAGAAGCCCTCAAATATGTCCTTTCTCATTTTGGAAAAGTCTATGCCACACCTAAAAATCTTAATTCGCAACTTGGTGTGCCTCAAGTGCTTTGTAATCTTGATATGACCGCCGATTTTGCCATTATCGAAATAGGCATGAGTAAAGTCGGAGAAATGATAAAACTCACACGCATGGTTGAACCAGATATTGCCCTTGTCATAAATGTCTACCCAATGCATCTTGATTATTTTGACTCTGTCGAACAAATCGCATTTGAAAAAGGACAGATCTTTAAAGGACTCAAAGAGAATGGAACAGCAATTTACAATGCAGACTCAAACCATGCCGACATCCTTAAAGCACAGATTTCCGAGAACCAAAAGATTCTGACATTTGGAGAAAAAGGACAAAATATTCAACTCATTGGCGCCACAGGAAAAACAGTTTCTATCGAAATTAACAGCATTCTTGTAAACTATGAAATCCCAGAAGATAATATTGCCTTCCGATATAATTCAATGGCTGTCGCAACAGTTGGTTTTGCGCTTGAATTAGATATGCAGAAACTCCTCCCCCTTTTGAAAGAGATAAAACCAGCAGATGAACGCGGAACAATCTTACCCCTAAAAATTGACGGAAAACAAATTACACTCGTCGACGATTCCTATGGTGGTGGACACGCAATCGCAATGGAAATTGGCCTCCAACGCTTGATGAATACAGAAAGCAAACGTAAAATCGCAGTCATTGGAAACATGGCGGAGCTTGGGCCTGAGATGGAATCTCAACACCGCACAGTTGGAAAACTTTTAAATAAACTCACTCTCGATTATCTCTTCCTCGTCGGCGAACCGACGAAATGGATTCTCGAAGAAATTAAGAATAAAGAAAACATCGCGCGTGTCCAAAAGCTCGAAGATCTCGGCACACAAGTTGAAGATATCCTTCAAGATGAGGATGCCCTCTTCATTAAAGGTGCGCGCTATTCAAGCCAAGTCTACAAACTTGCAGAACGCCTCAAGAAAAAAAACGGTTGATTTGTCGTTTGAGATCCGTAAAATGGAGCGAAGAATGGAACCGTTTACAATTGGCATTATTTTTACAGTGAGTCTTTAGGTAATCAACATTCTTTTTTGAGGCCGGTTGGCAGAGTGGCTATGCAGAGGACTGCAAATCCTTGTACATCGGTTCAACTCCGGTACCGGCCTCCACTTATTTAAAAAATCCTTAAGGAATCCTTCAAATCAAATGCACAAAAAATTTCCATGTGCGGTATGAAGCGCACTTCATCGAAGCTTTTGCACAAAAATAACATTTCGATAGATTTACCAAAAAACATTTGCGCTGATGTCATTTTTCTGATAGATTTTGATGACAATGAAGTTAAACTTCCTTACAGAAAAAAGGAATAATATGAAATATTTTTTTACAGGCATCGCAGGTCACGGCATGAACGGACTAGCATTTTATCTCCGCGCACAAGGACATGACGTCTCAGGCTCCGACCGCACATTTGACTTTGATCAAAACAAAGAAATTCAAACACAACTCCATGAAGCAGGAATCCAAACATTTCCACAAGATGGATCTGGTGTATCCTCTGATATAGACATGCTGATCTATACCCGTGCGGTTGGAGAAGAAACTGAAGATCGCGCAAAAGCAACTGAGTTTGGCGTAAAACAAACGCTTCGAACGCATCTCTTAGGTGAAATTTTAAAAGATAAAAAAAATATCTGTATCGCAGGCACTTCAGGAAAAACAACAACGACATCTCTTGCTGGCTATGTTTTAAGTCAACTCAATGCAGATCCAACAATCTTTTGCGGATCAGAAATGCGCAATTTTAAGTCTCATATTCGGATTGGAAACTCTGGCCTTGTTGTCATTGAAACAGACGAAAGTGGCAAAGAAGATGACATTATTGCCCAAGTGCCACCCGTAATTGCGCTCGCCCATAATATTGCGCGAGATCATCATCCAATTGAAGAAATGCTTCCTATTTTTCAAAATTTCATTAACAAAGGATCCATCGCATCACTCATCAATGTTGACTGTCCGTTTGTTTCAAAGCTCGATCGTTCACAATGCAAAAAAGTTATCACTTATGGTATAGAAAATCACGCCGATCTTCAAGCAAAAGACATCCAATACTTTTTCGATCACGTGGAATTTTTAGTCAATAAAACGCAATTTAATCTTCCGATTCCAGGCGCACACAATGTATCAAATGCACTCGGAGTAATTGCAATTTGTCACGCACTTGGATACGGACTTGAAGAAATTTCAAAAGCAATCCAAGGATTTAAAAACCCCGCACAACGCTTTGATATCATTGGACAAAAACGTGGTGCATGGGTTGTCTGTGACTTTGCTCATAATGGCGATAAAATTGCAGCACTCCTGAAAGCAGTTCAACCTTTTGCAAAACGGATACTCGGTGTTTTCCAACCCCATGGTGTGGCACCTATGCGTATGATGAAAGACGAATATATAGAAGCTTTTTCAAAAAATATTCGCCCTCAAGATCACCTGATTCTTGCTGAAATCTATCGCCGATTCAGTGTCCCTGATGCAGACGTT
>JAFGXE010000034.1 GCA_016936785.1 Alphaproteobacteria bacterium | reverse complement strand
GTGATAACACATCTTTATTGATATTGAATCACAATCTTGTTATCTGAACGTGTACTATTGCATGTAGGAGGATTTGCGATTGCGCCGCCACGTCCTTTTTGATTCTGAATGACAGAATCTTCCCAATTGTAAATTTTGAAGTATAGGCAATTTTCTGTTGAAAGTTCTGTAATGTGGATTTCAAAAATTGTCGCATCCTCTTGACTTGGAGAAAGTTCATACTTTCCTCCAAAAGGATTCTTTTCTTCAAGCTGAAGCGCAACAATAACACTACTATCCAAATCACTATAATCCTGTGCATTCGAATACAATGATCGAATTTGTTGTACAAGAAGTTGCACATCTTGAATAACCTGTGAACGTTTCATATTCCGCATTGCAATTGAATACAACTTAATTGATCCGACAGTTAAAATTCCAATGATTGCAAGCACACCAAGCATTTCAATCATTGTTCGACCTGACTCACGGCTAAATTTTTTTGGCATTTTATTCTCCTCTTATTTGTCTGAGACCATAACACAATATACAGAAAGATTCAAATCTTTTATTTTATTTGACAGAACTTTTATTGCTCTTTATACTCCAAAAAACTTAAAAGGATCTATTCTTATGAAGAAACTTTTTTTATTTCTCCCTTCACTTTTATTTGTATCGCCTCTTTTTGCTGAGATTGGCCCTGATATTAAAGGGTATGGCGGGGCAAGTTACGGTTGGGTCAGCAATGTCGATGGTGATGATAAATTTAGTGGACATCCGTATAATGATGGTTATTTTTCTATTTTTGGTGGCGGTGTTTTTCAAAAGATATTCCGTGCAGAAGCTGAAATCTTTCACATGAGAAATACAGGGGTTCGAAATGGATCCTCCCCTTCTGATTCACGTTTAACAGGTCTTATGTTTAATGGCTATGCTGGTCTTCCGATTTATTATGTCCGTCCATATATCGGATTAGGAGTTGGTTTTGGATGGATGGATCTTGATTATCCGCTCCAACCCGTAGAACAATCTGGCACGCATACCGTAAGTATTTATCAAATTATGGCTGGAGTCGATTTTGATATTCCGGCATTTCCTGTTAAAGTTAGTGCTGAGTTCAAAGCCTTCACCGCTGGGCAAAACGAACCAGATGATGATTGGGATGACTCGGAAGACCGCATGTCACTCAATGCATCTCTCTTCCAGATCAAAATGCGTTATGAATTTTAAACTCCAACAAAAAAGGAAACAATAGAATGATTGAATATACATTTGTTATTTTAAAACCCGATGCAGTTGCGCGCGGACTTACCGGAAAGATCATTCAAAGATTTGAAGATGCTGGACTTCAAATTTGTCATCTTGGATATGTTGAACAAGCTGAAGAAAAAATGCTTCGCAGTCATTATAATAAAGATGATGCCTGGAAAACTAAAATTGGGGGGTTTGTAAAAGGTGACTATGAAAAAATGGGTTTAAATGCGAAAGATATTTTTGGCACAGATGAGCCAATTAAACTTGGGCAAATTGTGATTGACCAATTGATTGATTATATGCAAGCAGGTCCACTTATCCCAATGATTTTAAAAGGCTATAATGCTGTAAAAGTCGTCCGTAAACTTGTTGGATCCACTTATCCAAATGAAGCCGATCCATCCAGTATTCGTGGACAATACAGCTCAGACTCAAAAGAAATTGCAGCGCTTGAACGTCGCTCTGTTGTCAACCTTGTGCATGCCTCTGGTGAAGTCAGCGAAGCAAAAGATGAGATTTCACTTTGGGTGCCTGATTTTGATTTAACAGGTGGTTCTTGTGCACATGGATCACGTCAATGTTGTGGAGGTGGATGTGGCTGTTAACACACTCTCTTTTGAAGAAGCCTTTTCTCAGCTTGAAAAAATCATTCAACAGATGGATTCCGCTGAAGTAAAACTTGAAGATTCCGTTAAACTTTATGAGCAAGGTATTGCTCTTAAAAAAGTTTGTGAGGAAAAACTTCAATCCGCACGTTTAAAAATTGAAAAAATTACTTTGTCTCCTACAGGAGAAACATTAACTCAACCTTTTAACCCCGAAGACAATTAGGAGAAATACGATGAAAAAATTAATTATGTTATCTTTTGTTGCATTACTTGGCGCATGTACATTCTATCCAATGGGAATGAGCGAAGCAGAATGGAATGCTCTTACACCTCAACAACGCATTGAAATGCGCGAAAAAGATGCGAAGATGCGTGAAGAACGTCAACTACGTTATGCAATTGAACGTCAAAATCGCCTTAAAGAAGATCGGATTTTATCTGATAACAAATCTTCAGAGTCAACAGCACAGGCAGCCGCTGCGGCCGCTTCAGCAGCTCAAGCAGCTTCACAGAGTGCATCTGCCGCACAACAGGCTTCTCAAAATACATCCAGCAACAATATTACATTTAATCCCAATATTGTTGTGTCAAATACAAACCAGAATGATCTCTCTAATGTGAGCGATAATACAAATAGTAATGCACAAAACCAAGCAAACTCAAATGATTCAAATGCTGGGGCAAATGCAAATAATTCTGGTTCCGTGACCAACACAAATAACGCAGGAAACGGATGTCGTCTTTATAATCAGTTTATGAAAAAAGGAAACAAATATCTAAAGAAAAACAAAAATGAACTTGCAAAAGCAATGTATCAAAAAGCACATGATAGCGCTTGCACAGAGGCACAAAAGAAAACAGCTCAAGATAAAATTGATGCTATCACAACTGCTGGATCTGGAACAACAACCGGTGGTGACGACGCTGGAACTTGCAAAAAATATGAACATTTTATGAAAAAAGGGAATGATTTCATGACAAGTAAAAAATACAAACAAGCTGTAGATATGTATACGAAAGCACTTGCTCGTGCCTGCACTGATGAACAAAAAGCAACAGCAACAGCAAAAGTGACTGAAGCTCAAACAGCTTTAGATAATTCTGGTTCTGGAAATAATGGAAACGGGAATAACTAAGAATTTTTCTCTTAATTAAAAAACGCTCTTTGGAGCGTTTTTTTTATTTTGCTCTTTCTTTAAGAAGGCGGATTAACCCCTCTCCCGTTTGGTCAATTTCATAAATCTCTTTTAAAAGATCCTTCGGAAAAGACTTATAGTCATAATTATTCAAAACGTAGTTTGGATAGACATTATATTTTTTGTAAGAGTCAAGAGATGTATCACGTTTTAATCGCACTTTAATTGAAAATTCTGTTTCAGATGTATTTCGAGACTTCATAATCTGCGTTGATTCATCTGAACTTTTAGGCAAAAAATAAAGAATACGGTAATCATACTTGAGATTCTTTTCTTCACACCAATCAATCATTTGACGAATATACTCGGCCTGCATGACATCATAAATTAAATGTTGATTTTGATGT
>JAFGXE010000033.1 GCA_016936785.1 Alphaproteobacteria bacterium | reverse complement strand
TTGAACCCCCGACCTATTGATTATGATTCAACCGCTCTAACCAACTGAGCTACTCCACCACATAAGGCGAAGGCATTTTAACCTTCTTAGAAAAAAATTTCAAGAAAAATCTGAATAAGGGGTTGATATTTCAATTTTGTTTTCCTATCTCTCAGAATAACTCATAAAAAACAATAATACAAAGGAGTACATAATGGGAAAAGTAATTGGGATTGACCTTGGAACAACAAACTCATGTTTTGCGTTCATGGATGGATCTGAAGCAAAAGTAATTGAAAACGCAGAGGGACGTCGGACAACGCCATCTGTTGTGGGTTTTGCAGGGTCTGAGCGTATTGTCGGAACGCCAGCTAAAAACCAAATGGTGACAAATCCAGAAAAAACAATTTACACAGTAAAACGTCTTATTGGACGTCGTTTTGACGATGCTGAAGTTAAAAAAGAAGCGAAGACAATGCCTTATGAGATTGTAAAGGGCGATAATGGAGATGCTTGGGTTAAAGTAGGCAATGACAAATATGCGCCATCTCAGGTTTCCGCCTTCATTCTTCAAAAAATCAAAGCAGATGCCGAAGCTTATCTTGGCGAAACAATTACAGATGCGATCATCACTGTGCCAGCATACTTTAATGACTCTCAACGCCAAGCAACAAAAGATGCAGGTAAAATCGCTGGGTTGAATGTATTGCGTATCATCAATGAACCAACAGCTGCTGCACTCGCTTATGGCATGGATAAATCAAAAACAGGCATGATTGTTGTCTATGACCTTGGTGGTGGAACATTTGACGTATCTGTTCTAGAGCTTGGAGATGGTGTTTTTGAAGTAAAATCAACGAATGGGGATACGTTCCTTGGTGGAACAGATTTTGATAAACGAATTATTGACTACATTGCGGATGACTTTAAGAAAACAAATGGCATTGATCTCCGTCAAGATAAAACAGCACTACAACGTCTTCAAGAAGCGGGTGAAAAGGCAAAGATTGAGCTTTCAAGTGCGCTTGAAACAGATATTAATCTACCATTTATCACGGCAGATGCTTCAGGGCCAAAACATTTAAATCTTAAGATGACTCGTGCAAAGCTTGAAGAGCTTGTTGGGGATCTTGTGAAAAAAACGCTGGATCCATGTGAAAAAGCAATGAAAGACGCAGGGATTTCAAAAAGCGACATTGCGGAAGTGATTCTCGTTGGTGGAATGACGCGTATGCCATTGGTTCAAAAAACAGTCAAAGAATTTTTTGGCAAAGAGCCTCATAAAGGTGTGAATCCTGATGAAGTTGTTGCTTTAGGTGCAGCTATTCAGGGAGGCGTACTTTCAGGCGATGTGAAAGATGTTCTTCTTCTTGATGTGACACCATTGTCGCTCGGAATTGAGACACTTGGCGGTGTTTTTACAAAATTGATTGAACGCAACTCAACAATTCCAACAAAGAAATCACAAGTGTTTTCAACGGCGCAGGATAACCAAACAGCTGTGTCTATTCGGGTTTTCCAAGGAGAACGTCCGATGGCGACAGACAATAAATTACTTGGAAACTTTGATCTTGTTGGGATTGCACCTGCTCCGCGGGGTATGCCTCAAATTGAAGTGACATTTGATATTGATGCGAATGGCATTGTGAATGTTTCTGCAAAAGATAAAGCAACTGGAAAAGAACAAAAGATTTCAATTAAGTCTGATGGTGGTTTATCTGATGAAGAAATTGAAAAAATGGTTAAAGATGCTGAAAAAAATGCAGATGCAGATAAAGTAAAGAAAGAAGCAGTTGAAGCGCGTAATCACTTAGAGGGTCTTGTTGGCTCAACCGAAAGATCGCTAAAAGAACATGGTGATAAAGTCGGGGCTGAAGAGCGTAAGGCAATCGAAGATGCATTGAATGATTCGAAAGAAACACTCAAGAAAGAAGATGCTTCTGTAGACGAAATGAAAAAGAAAACAGATTCTCTTTCTGAAACAGCGATGAAGCTTGGTGAAGCGATTTACAAAGCAGAACAACAAAAAGAACAAGCAAAACCAGGTGATGCGTCACAAGACAAAAAAGATGAAAAAGTTGTCGATGGTGAGTTTGAAGAGAAAAAGTAAAAATCTTTTGAAAATGAAAAAAAGGCCGAATTGGCCTTTTTTTTATGTCAAATATATGATATACTCATGGGTATGAGAAGTGGATTTTTCTTTTTTTTCGTGAGTTTCCTCACTGTTTCCGCTTGGGGACAGTTTGATCCTGCAATGCTTCAGCAAGGGGCTGGGACAGTTATGAACGTTGTTTCTCGCGTAAAAGAGGTGAAATCGGGTGCAGGATCTTGTAAGTACTCATCATCATCGGATGGAACGTATATTTTAAATCTTGCGAAAGAACATAATAAAGAATGTGTTGCGAATGATAAAACAATTATCACCCTGCCGACAGAACTAAAGGATCGTGCAAAAGCAAAAGCACTTTTTACACAACTCACATCAGCGTCAGGCTGTTGGTCATTTGCAGATTTTACACCGGATGAGTTAAAACGAATTAATGAAATTACAAATCCAATAGGATGTGCCGGACAAGCAATTCAAGTTTTGGGTGGTGTGAAAGAACAAATCCTTGCACCAATGATAGGACAAATGATGCCGGGAGCAGAGGGAATTCTTGGCGGAGATGGAACAGGCGGACTCGGTGCGTTACAAGGACTCTTTGGAGGAGAGGCACAAGAATGAAGTTACTAATTAGTCTTTTTATGATTTTAGTATCATCAAATCTTTATGCGAATGCAGGAGAGAGAGATGCTCATGGAGAGCGTGGGAAAGAAGTTGTTTCTTCTGGAATGGCTGAATCGATTCGACGTGATCGACGTGCAGAGGAAGGTGCACGGAATAAGTTGCCCCCTGTTTCACCTGAAAAAGGTGATGGGAATATTGTTTCTACACCTGTCGTTTTACCTTGTCCAATACAAGATGTTAAAACAAAATTAAATGGGTATTGCATGAATGTGATATGTGATTCCTCAGTTGGCATGATTAGTGCACTCAAGCTTGGTGGAATTAATGTTGATTCTTTTGATGGCGCATGTCAGGGACAAATTTGGAAAGAAGTAGCGACCCGCGTTGAATTTACTTATCAGTCTTTCAAAATGGAATGTGATCGCATGAATCAAGAATACGCCGGTGCAATTGATGAATGGAAAAAGAAATTTGATGAGATGTCAGCACAAAAAGACTCAATGAAGAAAAAAGCGATCATTGGAACAGCTGCTGGAACTGCCGTTGGTGGCGGATTAGGTATTCTTGGTGGAAAAATGATTTGGGATAAAAAAGAATAAGATAGCGTTAAGTCAAAATTTCATGCCCGTTTTTTGTCACAAGAACAGTATGTTCAAATTGCGCAGATAGTGCCCCATCTGCAGTTGCGACAGTCCAACCATCTTTTTTATTTATAAAATAATCAAAATTCGGTGACGCATTAATCATGGGTTCAATAGTAAAGATCATGCCTTCTTGCATAATAACTTTGTCATACGCTTTATGATAAAAATGAAAAATATGAGGTGAACCATGAAACATAGTACCAATCCCATGTCCACAAAAATCACGAATGATGCCGTAATTATAAGGTGCAACAATCTTTTCAATTGTTTTTCCAATAAGAGAAAAAGGCTGACCAGGCGCTACGATTTTTATTGCTTCCATCATGGCCTTATAGGTTGAGCGGATAAGTTTTTCTGCTTGGTTCGAGATGTTTCCAATTTTAAACATACGAGAAGTATCGCCATAGAATCCATTAAGATTAACGGTGATATCGATATTTAAAATATCGCCGTCTTCGAGCATACGTTTTGCGTGTGGAACACCATGACAAATTTCATCATTAAGCGTTGTGCAAATGGCATGTTTATATCCTGATACCTCAAGAGGCGCAGATGTGGCGCCATGTTTGCGCGTATACGAATCACAGAGATCATTAAGCTCAAGGGTTGAAACTCCTTCTTTGACAAAAGGCGCAATATAATTCAAAACATCCCGTGCAAGATGTCCTGCTTTTCGAATGCCATCAATCTCTTTAGGAGAGTAGATTTTAATATCTTTCTGAAGATTCATTTCGATCCTTTAGTTTCTCTTTACACCACGCAACGCAAGTTTTAAAAAAGCCATGCGTGTTGTTGTTTCTGCAATATTAGAATCCGTTTTACACAGTTTTTCTGTTTCCATGAGAAGCTGAAGTGCATAAATAAAATCACTTTCCCGCCACTTTTGAATCGCATAAAGATAAACGCCTTCAATTTTAAAAAAAAGATAAGGGATTACTTTTTTAGCAGAAGCTTTTGCTGTCATACCTGTGTGCATATATTGTTTCATCCAATAAAGATCTTGGAAATAACGAAGAGTTGAACGAATAAGTGTGATCGAAGATGTTCCCTCTTGAAAAAATCTGTGGAAAAAGAAAGGTAATTTTTCAGGCTGACCATTTGTGAGAGCATAAGATAAATCAGAAAAATCCATAGCGCTTCCATCCGTCAGAACTTTTTTCACAGTTTCATAAGAGACATGACGCTCATCGCCAAGATAAATGGACAGTTTCTCAAGCTCTTGACGGGTCTGAGCGCGATTTTCTCCTAGATGTTGAATAAGATACTGCATTGCATCGGGCGAACACGTATACGCATTTTTATGCATAAATTGAGTAATGGCAGTATGTAAAGATTTTGCATCATCTGGGTAGCAAACAAGCGTTGCTATTTCAGGATGTTTTTCACACAGTGTGCGCAGTTTTGTGCCTGTTTTAAGATTCCCGGCACGGATAAGGAAAAATGCAGAAAGACCTGCTTGTTGGAGGAGATCTTCGAGAATTTTATCAAATCCTGTTTGGGGATCTTCAATACGAATAACCTTTTTATCTGAAAAGAATGAATCAGACACAGCTTGACTGTAGATAAAATCAGGATTTTCTTGGATTTGTTTTCCAGACATATCGATAAAAACGAGGGGGTCATTCTGAGGATTAATCGCTTTTGAGCTGGTTTGAAAGTGATCCAGCACACCGCCTTCGTCTGTTCCAAAAATCAAAAGACCTTTGTAGGCTCCAAATTCTTTTTTCTGAGCCAAAATAAGATCGCGTTCATTAATTTTCACCAGCACCTCTTTGTGCAATTCGTGCTTGAACACGTGAAATAATTTGACGTCCGAGCGTTTCTGTTGCGCGATCATAAGAATCTTCCGAAGCAGTCATGGAAGCATAGACACTTGATAGGACTTGATAAGATGAAAATGCTGTTTCTTGATTCTGAAGAAGAATACTTTCATCTGGTGTAAAAATTAATTTCACATCGGCTTTTGCAATCACAGTTCCCCATGTTGCTGTTCCGTCCTGTCTTACGCCACGCAAATCCACACGAGGCTCATGAAGGTTGACTTCAACACGATAGGTAGGCGCTTTTACATCGCCATGTGGGGCAAATACTTGACGGAGTTGTTGACGGAGGTCAATTCCGCGTGTTCCAGAAATAGGTGAGATAAATACACCTTCAAGAACAGCTTGTGAAGATTCTTGATACAAAGGATGAAACCCACATCCAAAAATAAAAAAGAAAGAAAGAAGAAATATTTTTTTCATAGAGAGGAGAATAAAGCCAAAACCGCCTGAAATCAAGAAGAACTTTTAGCATTTTTTTCCTATAAAATAGTTAAATATCTAAAAAGAAGAGGAGGCTAAAAACACACAACAACTTAGATTCCTCTTCTTTTGTCATCTCTAACGCGTAGCGGAGAGATCTCCCACCGACTCACTGCCAAAATCTCAGGAGATTCCTCACATACGTTCGGAATGACACCGTGACTTGTCATTGCGAGAAACGACGAAGCAATCCAGTCCTTTTCCCTTGTCATTTCGAAAGGCTTTCGCCTGAGAAATCTCCCGCCAACATCCGTGAACTTTTTTTGACTCACTGCCAAACATTATGAGATCTCTCGTTGAACATAAATGTTCTCTGTCGAGATGACACCTGAGTGTTTAGTGTCGGGATCTCGATTTCATCCGTTGTCATCCTCAAAACCGCTTCCCGAGCGTGTCGAAGGAGGTTTTGAGGGATCCAGTTTTTTAAAAAACTAATCCATAATAATTAACGACTTAAAAAATAAACCAAAAAAATATTTAACTTATTGCGGGTGTTTGTTTTTACTTTAGTGTCTTAGATCTTTTCACTCTCTTGTTCACGAGACTCGATATTTGCTTTCAAGCGTTTTAGAACACTTTCAAGAGAAAGACCATTTTCTTCTTTGCCATCACGTGTACGCAGAGAAACAGTTTTATTCTCCATTTCTTGATCACCCACAATCAACATATATGGAATTTTTCGGAGTGTTGCAGTGCGAAGTTTTTTTTGCATCCGCTCATTAGAGTCATCTATTTCAAGACGGAGGCCATTTGTTGCTGTTTTCACATCGGCGTCAAAAAGTTTTTCATAAACACTTTGTGCATAATTAACATGTTTATCTGAAACGGGCACAATCATCACTTGAACAGGTGCAAGCCATGCGGGGAGTTTTCCTGCATAGTGTTCAATCATAATACCCATGAAGCGTTCGACTGAGCCCAAAAGAGCACGATGAATCATAACAGGGCGTTGTTTTTCGCCTGCTTCATCAACATAAGTGAGATCAAAACGTTCTGGGAGACTCATGTCAAATTGAACAGTTCCACATTGCCAATCGCGTCCAATGCTATCTCGGAGAACAAACTCAAGCTTTGGTCCATAGAAAGCACCTTCGCCTTCATTCAGCGTATAGGCATAATCATTTTTCTCAAGCGCTTGTTTGAGCGCATTCTCTGTGAAATCCCAAATCGCATCAGAGCCAATCCGTTGTTCTGGACGTGTAGAAAGTTTAATTGAGACATCTGAAAATCCAAAGTCTTTGTAAATATCGATAATGAATTCAATAAGCTTAACAACTTCAGCTTCCGCTTGGTCTTTTGTGCAAAAAACATGCGCATCATCTTGTGTAAATTCACGTACACGCAAAAGACCATGCAGAGCACCACTCGCTTCATAGCGATTTACTTTTCCAAATTCCGCCATTTTCAAAGGGAGTTCTTTATAAGAATGTGGTGTATGTGCATAAGTTAACATATGCCCAGGGCAATTCATCGGTTTGACGCAGAACATACGTTCATCTTCTGTTTTTCCCGCATAATTATGTTCGCCATATTTTTCCCAATGCCCTGATTTTTCCCAAAGAGAACGATCCATGAGGCGAGGGGAGTCTACTTCAATATAATCGGATCGGTCTTGTCGTTCACGAATATAGTTAATCAGCACGCGATACATCTTCCAACCATTTGGATGCCAAAAAACAGCACCAGGTGCAAATTCAGGTTCAAAGTGGAATAGATCAAGTTCGCGGCCAAGTTTACGGTGATCGCGTTTTTCTGCTTCTTCAAGCATATGAACATGTGCATCAAGTTCTTCTTGTGTTGCGAAAGCGTATACATAAATCCGCTGAAGCATTTTGTTTTTTGAATCGCCATCAAGATAAGCGCCTGCGACGCGTGCGATTTTAAAACTCTTTGGGAGTTTTCCTGTCGATGGTGCATGAGGACCACGGCAAAGATCAATAAAATCTCCTTGTTGGTAGGCTGTAATTTTATCTCCTTCAGGAATTTTTTGGATGAGGTGAACTTTGTGATCTTCTTCGCGTTTTTGAAAAATATCTATTGCTTCTTGCCGAGAGAGATTTAGACATGAAACTGATTCATTTCGTTTAATAATTTCATTCATTTTCTTTTCAATCTTTGGAAAATCCTCTGTCGAAAAAGTTTGGTCTACATCAAAATCATAGTAAAAACCATCAGCAACATCCGGGCCAATTACAGGTTTCGCTGCTGGGTAAAGTTCTTTAACTGCTTCTGCGAGAACATGTGCGAGAGAATGGCGGATGAGAGGGAGGGACTCTTCATTTTTCGCAGTAAGAATTTCAAGTATTGCGTCTTCTTCAAGTGGGCGATTAAGATCCCAATATTTTCCGTTTACCTTTGCATACAAGGCTGATTTTGCAAGACTAGGTGAAATACTTTGTGCAATGTCAAAGGCAGAAACCCCTGAGTTAAATTCTTTTTTTGATCCATCTGGAAATGAAATGTGTATCATTTTAAAATCCTTTTAATACTTTCGTTTGAGTATATGTTCTTTAAATAAAAAGACAAGTTAAATTTGGCGTTTCGCCACAGGAGATTAGTACCCCAATGGGGTTGTCGTTGTGAAAGTAGTGAAAAGAATTTTTCTGATTAACATGAGCATAGCATGGACTATTCAAAACAAATTTTCAAGAAAAAACTATGAATCCTACTGATATCCGAATTGATGCGCCTTTTTGTAATCTTCTGACGCTTTTGTATCTTGCTTGAGAATGCGATAGACTTCTGCGCGATTATAATAATAGGAAGCATTTTTAGGTGATAAGCGAATCGCTTCTGAAAAATCTTTAATTGCATCATCCATTTCCCCAATTTCAAAACTAAAACTCCCGCGATCTGCGAAGGCTTCAGCTGTTGTCAGTTTCTTGTTCATGTTTGGTTTTTGGTGAGAATAAATACCATTATCAAATTCAGAAGATTCTTCTATTTGAGTTGAACACCCGATGAGATAGAAAGCGAAAAGAGGGAGTATTATTTTTATCATTCAGAGAGATTACAAAACGAAGTGAAATTTGTCTACAGATTTAAAGACTAAATAAAAAAACCTCCCCGAAGGGAGGGTTTCATTCTAGGAGGAATGAAGACTTTTAGAAGAACAGTTTTCCGTTTAAGATCAGTCCATGTGATGTATACCGATCGCGTGTCTCAAACTTATAGTCGATACTGATATTATATCCGTTTTCGCTACCCATCATCGATAGTCCTGCTCCTGTGCGGAAAATTCCTGCGCCGAGTTCAGGTGCATATCCTGTGGTACCATTTGCAAAGGTATCAGTGTACTGAGAATTAATCGCAACTTCTTCATCCCCAAGTTCTTGGGCATATTCTAAGAACAAACGTGGTTGCCATTTTACACCACTTTGTGCATACATCGCGTAGGCAAACTCTGTTCCTACAGAGGCTTGAGTAGATTCAAGACTTACTTCTCCAACACTTAAGTTTGAAGTTTCTGTATAGGCATCTTGGCTAGATGAAATATAGTTCAAACGTGCATAAGGTGTAAGGGTTGTTCTTTCTGAAGCACTCCACACATATCCAAATCCCATTCCAGCAGATAAACTATCGCCATCATAATTAGATTTTGCTTGGTTCCCAATATAAGCTCGTTCTTGTTTATAAGAAGCTGTTCCCATACCAACTTGTGCATCAATGAAGTAATGATTGAAGTTATATGATCCATAGAGGCTCAATTGATATTGTGTGATGTCTGTTGTGAATTGATCAACATCGCCATCAACTGTACTCATTCCATAACTTAATGCT
>JAFGXE010000032.1 GCA_016936785.1 Alphaproteobacteria bacterium | reverse complement strand
CTTGGTTTAATTTTCGGATGGGTAGAATAAAGGAGAGAATGCATGGCATACAGATGGTATATTGCTCAAGTTCAAGCGGGTTCAGAAAATAGTGCAATTAAAGCGCTGAATGAACAGATTGAACGTAAAGGCATGCAGGAGAAATTTGAAGAAATTCTCTTACCTACACGTGAAGTAACGGAAGTTAAAAATGGAAAAAGGGTTCAGTCGGATAAAAAATTCTTTCCAGGATATGTTCTTTTGAAAATGGAAATGAATGAAGAAACATGGCAACTTGTCCGTGGGATTCGTCGCATTACTGGATTTTTGAGTGCGCAGAATAAACCTGTGCCTCTCACACAAAAAGAAGCAGATACGCTTTTGAGTTCATTAGACGAACAAAAAGCAGGAACAGTTTCTCTAGAAACATTCCAAATCGGAGACCGTGTAAAAGTTGTGAGCGGTCCTTTTGCTTCATTTAATGGTTCGGTTGAGCTTGTGGATGAAGATAAACAACGTTTAAAAGTTTCTGTGCTTGTGTTTGGGCGTCCAACACAAGTAGATTTAGAATTTCTCCAAGTGGAGAAAGAATAAGCTGATAATTCAGCTAAAATGTGGAAGAAGGTAGCCACCTTCGCACCACATCCCTTTGAAATAAAGAATAAGGAGATAAAAATGGCTGTTGTTAAGAAAAAACCAGTAACCGCGCTAATCAAACTTCAGATTCCTGCGGGTAAAGCAAATCCATCTCCACCAGTTGGTCCAGCGTTGGGTCAGGCCGGTGTTAATATTATGGATTTTTGTAAAGCATTTAATGATAAAACAAAATCAATGGAACCTGGAATGCCTATTCCGGTTGTGATTTCTGTTTATAAAGATCGTTCATTCGACTTTATTACAAAACTTCCCCCTGTGAGCTATCTTGTGAAGAAAGCTGCGAAATTGAAATCTGGACACAAGACACCTGGTCGCGACGGATTCATTGCAAGGCTTTCAAATGCACAAATCAAAGAAATTGCAGAGCAAAAAATGCCGGATTTAAATTGTCACACAATTGAGGCTGCAGTGTCAGTCATAAAAGGTCAATGTGTTTCAATGGGCATTGGAACGGAGGACTAGAAGAATGAAAAAAGTATCAAAACGTATGCAAGTGGTTTTAGAAAAACGTGTTGCAAATAAAATTTATGCCGTTTCAGAAGCACTCTCTTTACTAAAAGAGACATCAAAAGTCAAATTTGATGAAACAGTTGAAGTGTCTATAAAACTTGGTGTTGATCCAAGAAAGACAGATCAAAATATTCGCGGGATGGTCGGCTTGCCAAATGGCACAGGAAAAAAAGTGCGTGTTGCTGTGATAACAGAAGATGCAAAAAAAGTGGAAGCTTCAAAAAAAGCAGGGGCTGATCTTGTGGGGGGCATGGAACTTATTGATGAGATTTCTAAAGGAAAGCTTGATTTTGAGATCTGTATTGCGACACCTGATATGATGCCAAAGCTTGCAAAAGTTGCAAAAATTTTGGGTCCAAAAGGGTTGATGCCAAATCCAAAATTAGGAACAGTCTCTCCAGATCCTGAAGAAGCAGTTAAAACTGCAAAAGCAGGACAAGTTGAATATCGTACTGAAAAAGGTGGAATTGTTCATGCTGGCTTAGGAAAGCTGAGCTTTGATGTGAAGAAACTTGAAGAAAACTTGGGTGCGCTTATGGATGCGATTCGTAAGGCAAAACCAGAAAAGCTTAAAGGTGTCTATATCCAGAAAGTTGTCCTGAGCTCAACAATGGGTGCGGGTTTTCCGGTAGAGATTAAATAGTTTAAAGAAGTAATAGAGTTAAAAAAAAATTAAAAAGAGCGTAAGTATAAAACGCCTTTTTACCTGTCCGAGACAACCGGCGCGAAAGCTTAATTGTATGCCTGTTGTAGACGGGAAGAAGAAATTCTCCTCGGCAGGAAATGAGCCGGCTTTCTTGAAAAAGAAAGTCAATGTTAACGAATAGAGCGGAGAAAAGTATGAACCGATCTGATAAAAAGAACTGGGTTGAGAGCATGCATGACATGATGCAAAACACAGATTCTATTTTTGTTGCACATTATCAAGGTTTGACAGTGTCAGCGATGGAGAATCTACGGCATCAAGTACGTCAAGTAGGCGGACTCATCAAAGTTCCAAAAAATCGTTTGATGCGTCTCGCTTTAGAAAACACAAACTACGCGCCTTTGGGGGATCTTTTCAAAGAAGCAACAGTTGTTTTGTTTAATGCAGAACCTGTTGATTTGGCGAGAATCCTGGTGAATTTCTCGAAAGAGAATGAACTGCTTAAGGTTGCAGGGGGAGCTGTTGGAACAGATATTCTTTCTGTTGAAGGTGTAAAGTACTATGCGACATTACCTTCAATGGACGAGTTGCGTGGGACGTTGGTGGGCTTGCTTCAAGCACCAGCATCGAAACTCGCACGTGTTGTTCAAGCGCCAGCAAGTCAGCTTGCACGTGTTTTTCAAGCGTATGCGGATAAATAAAATCTAACTGCCAAAAGTCAAAATCATAAGGAGATTAAAAATGGCTGATATTAAAAAACTTATCGAAGAATTATCAAAACTTACAGTTGTTGAAGCAGCTGAACTTTCAAAAGCACTCGAAGAAGAATGGGGTGTGTCAGCAGCAGCGTCAGTTGCTGTTGCAGCAGGCGGAGCAGCTCCAGAAGCAGTAGAAGAAAAAACAGAATTTGATGTTGTTCTTGCTGTTGCTGGTGAAAAAAAGATCAATGTAATCAAAGAAGTTCGCGCAATTACAGGCCTTGGACTTAAAGAAGCAAAAGATCTTGTTGATGGCGCTCCAAAGGTAATTAAAGAAGGTGTTAAAAAAGAAGAAGCTGAAGAAATCAAAAAGAAGCTTGTAGAAGCAGGCGCAACTGTTGAATTGAAATAGTCTTTTCGGATTACATATTATTTGCTGGTTGGCAGGAACAGCTTAAACACCTGCCGTCACATTAATTGTAAAGGGGCTTAATAGATGGAAAGAAATCAAAATTCTCACCGACCACGCCAACCATTCATTCATGGGAAAAAAATGCCCATGTCTTCTTTTATATATGGCGTCGTACTTTTAATCACATGTATTTTTGGAATTCAAGTTGTTCAAAATATAGCGTCCATGATAGCACCAAAGACCTTTTCAGAAGAAATTCTCGCATTTTCAAGTAATGAGCATATTCAGTATTATTGTTCAAATTATTCAACTTCAGAAAGTTATCCCGTTTGGAATGAATTTTGTTTAGAAAAAGATGGCGCAAAACAAGATGCATTGCGTGAAAAATATGCACCAGTTGTAAAAGACTTTGTACAACAAGAAGTAAAATCAGAGCTAATTGAAAATATTCTTTTTCTTTTAGGCTTGTTAGTTTTTATAAAGATTTACAGAAAGAAATAAGACAAAGAGGGCATAAAGACAATGAAACAATATAATTTGAGACATTCTTTTCATAGAACAACATCACCAATCGAGCTTCCTAATTTTAGTGAGCTCCAAGAACGTTCTTTTCAGGATTTCCTTCAACATGACGTGAAGCCTGAAGCACGTGAAAACAAAGGCCTACAAGAAGTCTTCCAAGATATCTTTCCAATTATTGATCCTTCAACAGGCGTTGAACTTCATTTTGTAAAGTATGAACTTGATGTGCCAGAATATACTGTTGAGCAATGTCTTAAACGGGATATTGGATACATGATGCGCTTGCGTGTGCTTCTGCGATTGATTTCTTTTGATATTGATGAAAAAACAAAAGAAAAAACAGTCAGAGGGATTAAAGAACAAGAAGTTTTCATGGGAGATATTCCTGTGATGACAGCAAAAGGGACATTTATCATCAATGGAATTGAGCGCGTAATTCTGTCGAAGCTTCAACGTTCACCAGGTGTATTTTTTAGTCATGATAGTGGAAAAACACATGCCTCAAGAAAGATTCTTTTTAATGCGCGCGTGATTCCAAGTCGTGGATCTTGGCTTGATTTTGAATTTGATCACAAAGATATACTTTATGTACGTGTTGATCGTCGTCGGAAATTGCCAATTACAACATTCTTGCGCGTTCTTCCAGGAACGGGTGAATCTCTTGAAGATTTTTCAAAGGCCTCACTTAAAGGAATGTCTGACTATGATATTCTGAAAGAATTTTACTCAGAGGATACTTTTGTCCGTGTTAAAGAAGGTTGGATGGGTGAATTTAAACCAGATAATATCCAAAAACCACTCAAGCTCCTTTTTGATCTTGTCGATTCAAAAACAAAAGATGTTTTGATGACAAAGGGACAACGCTTGACACCAAAGCGTGCAAAAAAACTAGCGGAAACAGGATTAAAAAACTATCTTGTGACAACAGCAGATCTCATTGGACGTTATACATTTGAACCAATCTTGAACCCAAAAACACAAGAGCTTATTTTGCAAATGGGAGAAGAAATTACAGCTGAGGTGTATGAAAAAATTGAAGCAACAGGATTAGATAAACTTGTTCTTTTGGATGCAGATGATGTGAACGTGGGTGCGCATGTCACTCTCACACTTCAATCGGATAAAAACAAAACACGAGAAGAAGCGCTTTCTGCAATTTATCAGGTGATCCGTCCAGGAGAAATGGCAACACCTGAAGCAGCAGCAGAACTTTTGCGTCGCATGTTTTTTGAGAACACACGGTTTGATCTGTCTCAAGTCGGACGTTTTAAAATGAATCGTCGTTTGGGAATTTCTGATGTGGATGAAACTTATGGTGTATTAAGAAAAGAAGATATTCTCAAAACACTTCATGAACTGATTAAAATTAAAGATGGCAACGGAAAAGTGGATGATATTGACAGTCTTGCAAATCGTCGTGTTTCTGCTGTTGGTGAACAACTTCATAATGTTTTCCGTATGGCATTTTTACGTTTGGATCGTATTGCAAAAGAACGTCTCTCAAACGTAAATATTGAAACAGTGATGCCTCAAGATCTTGTGAATGCGCGTCCAGTCATTTCAATTATTAACGAATTTTTCGGGACGAGCCAAATGTCTCAAATTCTAGAACAAACAAATCCATTATCTGAATTGACGCATAAACGTCGTATTTCAGCACTGGGTGCTGGTGGTGTCACACGGGAACGTGCAGGACACGAAGTGCGTGACGTGCATGCGACTCACTATGGACGTATTTGCCCAATTGAAACACCGGAAGGGCCAAATATTGGATTGATTGGATCTCTTGCGAATTATGCACGTGTGAACCCATATGGATTCCTTGAAACACCGTTTAGAAAAGTTGAAAATGGCAAGGCAACAAATAATGTTGTTTACATTTCACCTTTAGAAGAACATCAATATGTAATTGCACAAGCAAATGCTGTTTTGACGAAAGATGGATCATTTGAAGAAGATCAAGTGCATTGTCGGAAAAACGGGGACTATTTCCTTGAATCACCGAGTGAAGTTGATTACATGGATGTCTCTCCAAAGCAGATTGTTTCCGCAGCGACATCGCTTATCCCATTCTTAGCACATGATGACGCGAATCGTGCATTGATGGGAACAAACATGTCTCGTCAAGCGGTTCCTTTGATTCGCACAGAAGCGCCAATGGTTGGAACTGGTATTGAACGTAAAATTGTTGCTGACACAAAAACAGTTGTTTTAGCGCGTAATGATGGTGTTGTTCAATCTGTTGATGCAGAAAAAATTGTGATCAAAATAGTTGACCCAAAAACAAAGCAAGTTAAGGGAGTGGATCTCTATACACTTGGAAAATTTGTGCCTTCGAATAAAACAACCTGTATGAACCAAACACCACTCGTTTCTGTGGGTGAAATTGTTAAAAAAGGGGATGTAATTGCAGACGGAGCCTCTTCAGATCATGGGGAATTGGCACTTGGAAAGAACATCATGATTGCTTTCATGTCTTGGTCTGGATATAACTTTGAAGACTCAATCTTGATTTCAGAACGTCTTGTAAGAGATGATGTTTTAACATCAATCCATATTAAAGACTTTGAAGTTCAATCACGTGATACGAAACTTGGTGCAGAAGAATTTACACGGGACATTCCAAATGTATCTGAAGAATCTTTAAAGAACCTAGATGAATCAGGTATTATCACAATCGGCTCTGAGGTGAAATCGGGTGATATTCTTGTTGGACGTGTGACGCCAAAAGGAGAAACACAGCTTACATCAGAAGAAAAACTTTTGCGTGCAATCTTTGGGGAAAAAGCAACCGATGTAAAAGATACCTCTCTTCGTGTGCCTCCTGGGGTAAAAGGAACAGTTGTAGACGTACGTGTTTTCTGCCGTAAAGGTGTGAAAAAAGACGAACGAATGCTGATTATTGAACAAGAAGAAATTGAAAAACTTAAAGGAAATAAATCGGCTGAGTATAAGATTTTTGAAGGTAGTTATCGCGAACAAATACTTCCTCTCGTGGAAGGTCAAATCTTAAAAGCTCCTGTAAAAGGTGTTGGTAAGAAAGGTGATAAAATTCTTGAAGATCGTCTCTTGGATGTGCCAACAGCAACCCTCAAGAAAATGACATTAGAAGATGATGCCGTTCAAAAAGAATTTGAGACTTTGACTGAAGCGTATGAAGCAAAGATCAAAGAAATCGAAGAACATTTTGATCATGAAGTGGACAAACTTCGCCGTGGAGATGCTTTGATGCCAGGTGTGTTGAAGTCTGTAAAAGTCTACATTGCGGATAAAAAGAAAATCCAAGCTGGAGACAAAATTGCAGGACGTCATGGAAATAAAGGTGTTATTTCACGCGTAATTCCAGTGGAAGATATGCCACATATGGAAGATGGAACGCCTGTCGATATTGTTTTGACACCAATGGGTGTGCCTTCTCGTATGAATATCGGTCAGGTGCTTGAAACGCATCTCGGATGGGCCTCTCGTGGACTCGGTCTGAGAATTGGAAAGATTGTTGAGCAAATGGAAAAAGGCGAAGCAACCGATCAAGCATTGAAAGATTACTTGAAAGATGTTTATTCACCAGAAGAGTTCAAACAGTTTGAAAAACTTTCGAAGAAAGAAACAATTGAGCTTGGAAAATCATTGAAGAAAGGTGTGCCAATGGCAACGCCTGTATTTGATGGCGCCAAGGAAGAAGATATTAATCGTCTTCTCGAAAAAGCAGAGCTCGATGTAAGTGGACAAGTGGATCTTTACGATGGTCGAACAGGTGAAAAGTTTGATCGCAAGATTACTGTTGGCTACATGTATATGTTAAAACTTCACCATCTTGCAGACGAAAAAATGCATGCACGTTCAGTTGGACCTTACTCTCTTGTGACACAACAACCGCTTGGTGGAAAACCAAACATGGGTGGACAGCGTATGGGAGAAATGGAAGTTTGGGCACTTGAGGCACATGGCGCGTCGCACTTACTTCAAGAAATGCTTACCGTAAAATCAGACGATGTTGTCGGACGCACAAAAGTATACGAATCAATTGTGCGTGGACAGT
>JAFGXE010000031.1 GCA_016936785.1 Alphaproteobacteria bacterium | reverse complement strand
TTCTCGAGTTTCAGGAGTGTTGAGAATTTCTTTTGTCCCTTTTTTCTTAATTAGGGAAATGACTTCTCCGAGTTCTTCAAACACCCATAGAAGTTTTTTGATTCCATTTTCTGGTGTACGACAATCCCACCAATCATGCTTTTCATACATGTCATCTTGGAGTTTAAGCATTGTGCTGAAAGAAAGATCTTTTTTATTCATTTTTCCCTACAATCACCATCGCTTCGCGGATGACGCGTCCATTGAGGAGATAACCTGATTGTTTAATATCAACAAGTTTGTTTTCTTCTCCGGCATCAAAGCCAATTGCTTGATGTTTTGTCGGATCAAAGTCGTCTCCAATTGCGCCCATTTTTTCAATCCCATGACGTGCGATTGCTTTGAGAAGATCGTTCTGAATAAAATCAATCCCAATGAGAAGATTCTTAAGTTCTGCATTTTCGCTGTCACGATTGACAGCATGCATTGCGCGCTCAAAGTTATCGAGAACAGGCAAAAGATCTTTCGAAAAATTTTCAAGAAGAATCTGTGATTTCCGAGCGACATCAAGGTGCGCACGGTGCTTTGTGTTTTCTACCTCTGCCACGGCACGCAGGTACTTGTCTTGGAGATCTTTGTTTAATTCTTGTAGTTCGACAAGATCATTATTTTGATCTTCACAGTGTTCTTGCTTCTTTTTACATCCCATTTTAGATCCTTTTTTAATTAGAAATTATATAGCGAAAAAGCTTTAGAAAATCAAGTAATCATAAAAGTAAAGTTAAAAAAGATTTTGAAAATAAAATTCTCTATATAAATAGTGTCGAGTAACATAGTTTCGCTTGAAGGAATTGAAAGATTCTGCTACACTATTGTGAAAAGATAAGGAAGAGTCAATGAACGGATCGGGTTTCATTTTTTCGCAGGATATAAAAAGCCTTCTTATAGAAGGGATTGCTCAGTTAATGACAATCATTAGACAGGTACTCAGTTGGGGGCAAGAATATTTTTTCCTCCGAATTTTTGGTGCATTATTTATTTTTGGGCTTTTTTGGGTGATACGGCGCATTTTTACAATATTCCTTCTCAAAAATATTGAGTACTTTATTTTAAAACATTTCCCAAAAACAAAGAAAAAGATTTTAGCTGAAATTGAAAAACCGATTGGGTTTTTACCGCTTATTTTAGGAATATATGTTGCTTTAGAATATATCGTGCCGGACATGAATCTTGCGTATAAGGCGCCACTGTTTATGTCATTGGGGATTTTTGCGGTCTTTTGGACAATGTATAATCTCGTTCATCCTTTGGCATACTTTTTTAATACAGTTGCACAAATCAATAGTGCGATTTTAGATTGGATTGTGCGGATTATTCGTCTTACTCTTTTCCTAGTAGGACTAGCAAGTATTCTTGAAACATGGGGAATTCAGATTGCGCCAATTATTGCAGGGTTGGGGCTATTTGGTATGGCAGTTGCTTTGGGAGCACAAGATGTCTTTAAAAATATTCTTGCAGGTTTAGCAATCATTTCAGAAAAAAGATTTAAAGTGGATGACATTATTAGTATTTCTGAAAAAGTGGAAGGAAAAGTAGAATACATTGGTTTTCGCTCAACACTTATTCGACGCTTTGACAAATCACCCGTTTATGTTCCAAATGCAGATCTCGCGGATGCAGCGGTTGTAAATTACTCTGGGCGTCCTTTCCGGCAAATTAATTGGACAATTGGTCTTGAGTACCGCACATCGGTTTCTCAATTGCGATACATTCGGAATAAGATTGAAGATTTTATCTTAAAGAATCCGTTTTATTCGCAACCACCTGAATCGCCGATTCAAGTTCATTTCGAAGGATTTGCAAGTTCGTCTCTTTCTTTAATGGTATATTGCTTTTCATCAAATGAGAGTTGGGAAGATTATATACGTGCGAAAGAAGAATTATTCCTTTGCATTAAAGAAGTTGTGGAAGAGTCTGGTGCGCAATTTGCCTTCCCATCACAATCTCTTTACTTGGAGCAAAATATTAAACAGATCTCTTCTCGAAAACGCCTTCCGAAAAGTCTATTCAATGAGTCGGAAAAGTTGCAGAAAAAGAATAAAAAGAAATTGCCAGATATTGGAATTATATGAAGAGACTACTAAAATATTTGTTAGCAAAAGAAAGTGTGCAAAAAATACTTGCGGTTTTAATCGCAGGTATTGTTTCTGTCTTGAGTCACACGTACCGTTTTCGTTTTTTTGGTGTAGAAGGAATTAAAAAATATACAGATCAGAATAAGCCTGTTTTGATTGCTTTTTGGCATGGGCGTTCTTTGACGCTTCCTTATTTTTGGAAAACAAAATTTAAAGGCAAAAAAGGGTCAGCTGTTTTTTCCGATCACAAAGATGGGCGTCTTATGAGAAATATTTGTGCGCAATTTGGTGTTCAGCCTATTGTTGGATCATCAAACAGAAAAAGTGTCATGGCGGCTAAAGGTATTATGTCTGCGCTAAAAGAAGGCACAACTGTTGCGATGACACCAGATGGACCTACAGGTCCGCGGATGCGTTTGACAACAGAAAGTTTGATTTTCTTTGCGGGGCGTCTCAATATTCCAATTTTCATTTTTACACCATCATCAAAAAATGCAAAGGTTTTAAAATCATGGGACCGTTTTATGATTCCACGGCCTTTTGCATCTGTGGATATTCAAATGAGCAAACCATTTTTTGTGAAAAAAGAGGAAAGTGACTCTCTTGAGAAGAAAGATCTTTTAGAAAAGAAAATGATTGAAGCGCTTCAAAAGCTTGATGCCAAAAATGGTTTATCTAAAATTGAACCACAACCAAAAGACCTAAAAAGAAAGAGTCGCCTATGAAAAAAATCTTTGCACCTTTCGGCTGGCTATATTTCTTGGGGACAAAAGTAAGATGGATATTAACGAGATCGCAATCTGTGAGTGTTCCTGTAATTTGTGTGGGGAATATTACTGTTGGAGGAACAGGAAAAACGCCACTTGTTTTGGCGCTTGCAGCGTTTTTCAAAAAGGAGGGGAAAACGCCTCATGTGCTGTCGCGTGGATATGGTGGAAATTTAACAAACAAACGTGTTGATATTAAGAAACATACTGCAAAAGAAGTGGGAGATGAACCCCGTATGCTTGCAGAGTATTTGCCTGTTTGGATTGGGAAAAACCGTAAAAAGACGGCCGAAATGGCGATTAAGGCCGGGGCGGACATTTTGATTATGGATGATGGTTTTCAGAATAATACGCTTAAGAAAGATTTTTCAATTGTGGTTTTTGATGGCAAAAAAGGGATCGGAAATGGTTTAGGTTTACCTGGAGGAGTCTTAAGGGAACCACTGAGGTCTGGTCTGAAACGTGCAGATGCAATTGTTATCGTAGGGAAGGATAAAACGCGTCTCAAAAAAAAGATCGCACAATACACCAAAGTAACACCAATCTTTTTTGCTGATTTTGAACCGCTCAAGCTTCCGGATTTGCGCAAAAAGTATCTTGCTTTTGCAGGGATTGGACGCCCACAAAAATTCTTCGATACACTTAAGACACTCAGTGTTCATGTGATTGAAACATTCTCTTTTCCAGATCACTATGTTTATCGCGAAACGGATATTAAGCGTCTTTTGAAAGAAGCAGAAGCACAAAATGCAACACTAATTACAACAGAAAAAGACGAAACGAAAGTTCCGGAGTTGTATCGCAAAAAAATAACCACTCTAAAAATAAAAATGGTTTTTCAAGAAAAAAAGATTTTTGAATTAATCAGAAAGTTTATTTTCTAACGCTTTTGTATAGAGTATAAAGCCAAAAGACTCCTGTCCATCCAAGCGCAAAATTTATTGCAAGGAAGAGGCGACGATTTGTGTCATCGTGAATTTTTGTTATCATATGAAGAAGGGATGGCGTAAAGTAAATCCCAGCTAGAATCAGAAGATCTGCTGT
>JAFGXE010000030.1 GCA_016936785.1 Alphaproteobacteria bacterium | reverse complement strand
CGCACTTACTTCAAGAAATGCTTACCGTAAAATCAGACGATGTTGTCGGACGCACAAAAGTATACGAATCAATTGTGCGTGGACAGTATGATTTCGAAACAGGTATTCCAGAGAGTTTCAACGTTCTTGTGAAGGAAATGCAAGCGCTGGGTCTTAATGTTGAATTGAAAAAATCGTAAAAAAGAGGGAAAAAAGATATGGCAAACAATATACAAAAAGTTTTTGAACAGATCGAACTGAAGGAACCTTTTGATACGATTAAACTTTCAATCGCATCTCCAGATAAAATTCGTTCTTGGTCATTTGGCGAAGTGCGTCGGGCTGAAACAATTAATTACCGGACATTTAAACCGGAAAAAGATGGGTTGTTCTGTGCGAAAATCTTTGGACCTGTGACAGATTACGAATGTTCATGTGGAAAGTATAAACGCATGAAATATAAAGGTGTTGTCTGTGAAAAATGTGGTGTGACGGTGGAGTCTTCAAAAGTACGTCGTGAACGTATGGGGCACATCGAACTCGCATCACCAGTGGCACATATTTGGTTCTTTAAATCTTTGCCTTCTCGAATTGGGATTTTGCTCGATATGCCAGTAAAACAATTGGAACAAATTCTGTATTTCGAAAGTTATATGGTTATTGAACCAGGATTAACGCCTCTCAAGATGTATGATCTTTTGACAGAAGAAGAGTATCAAAATTACATTGATGAATTCGGAGAAGAAAATTTCCGTGTTGGGATTGGAGCAGAGGCCTTGAAAGAAGCCCTTGCACAACTTGATCTTGAAGAAGAACGTAAAACATTGCGTTATGAACTCAAAGAAACACGCTCAGAAGCAACAAAGAAAAAAGTGATTCGACGTTTAAAAATTATCGAAGGATTTATTGATTCAAAAACACGTCCTGAATGGATGGTGCTTGATGTGCTTCCAGTGATCCCACCGAATTTGCGTCCGCTTGTGCCACTCGATGGTGGTCGTTTTGCAACGGTGGATTTGAATGATCTTTATCGACGTGTGATTAATCGAAATAATCGTTTGAAACGTTTGCTAGAACTTAAAGCGCCGCGCATTATTGTTCAAAATGAAAAGCGCATGCTTCAAGAATCAGTAGATGCATTGTTTGATAACTCTCAGAAAAAAGATCCTGTTCTTGCGCGAAACAAAACACCGTATAAATCTTTGGCAGATATGCTCAAAGGAAAACAAGGACGTTTCCGTCAGAATTTGCTTGGAAAACGTGTAGATTATTCAGGACGTTCAGTCATCGTGTCTGGACCAAAATTAAAATTGCATCAATGCGGATTGCCAAAGAAAATGGCACTCGAGCTTTTCAAACCTTTTGTATATTCAAAACTTGAAGAATATGGTCATGCAAGCACAATTAAAACAGCAAAGAAAATGGTTGAAAAAGGAATGCCTCAAGTATGGGACGTTCTTGAAGAAGTGATTCACGAGCATCCTGTTTTGCTCAATCGTGCGCCAACATTGCATCGTCTAGGTATTTTGGCATTCGAACCTATTTTGATTGAAGGAAAAGCAATTCAACTTCACCCACTTGTGTGTGGTGGATTTAACGCCGACTTTGACGGAGATCAAATGGCGGTGCATGTTCCTCTTTCAATTGAAGCACAACTTGAAGCCCGTGCATTGATGTTGCCTTCAAATAATATTTTACATCCTGCAAGTGGAAAACCTGTTCTTGGTTTATCGCAAGATGCTGTGATGGGAATTTTCTATCTGACGCTTATTCGTGATGGTGAAATTGGGGAAGGAATGACCTTTGGATCACTTGATGAGATTTTACTCGCACTTGAAAACAAAGAAGTGTCACTCCACGCAAAAATTCAAGCCCGTTTTGAGTCAATGGATGATTCTGGTAAGATTGTCCGTCAAGTTGTAAATACAACACCAGGTCGGATGATTGTTGCGAATGTTTTGCCTAAAAATCCAGGTGTGACATACAGTTGGGTAGACCAAGAAATGCGTAAGAAAGAAATTTCAAAATTAATTGAACGAGTTTATGACGTTTGTGGCGATAAGAAGACAGTTATCTTCTGTGATGACATGAAAAATCTTGGATTTGATTATGCAACGCGTGCCGGAACATCATTTGGAAAAGATGATATGAAAGTACCTGTGGAAAAAGAAAAATTAATTCAAGAAACAAAAGCGAAAGTTTCTGAATTTAATGAGCAATATCAATCAGGTTTGATTACGCGAAAAGAAAAATACAACAAGGTGACAGACGTTTGGTCTGAGTGTACAGATACAATTACAGATATGATGATGAAGGGGATTGCCGAAGTTAAAGAAGGCGAACCAATGAACTCAATCTATATGATGCAATATTCTGGTGCACGTGGATCTCGCGATCAGGTGAAACAGCTTGCAGGTATGCGTGGATTGATGGCAAAACCAAGTGGTGAAATTATTGAAACACCCGTTATTGCAAACTTCAAAGAAGGATTGTCTGTTTTTGAATTCTTTACATCAACACATGGAGCCAGAAAAGGTCTTACTGATACGGCTTTGAAAACAGCGGAAGCTGGATATATGACACGTAAGCTTGCTGACGTTGCGCAAGATATGGTTGTTGTTGAAGAAGACTGTGGGACGACAGAAGGATTCGATGTGTCTGCTGTTGTGGATGGATCAAATGTAATTCAGTCTCTCTCAGAGCGTATTTATGGACGCATTGTTCAAGAAGATGTTCTTAATCCTGTAACAAACGAACCTTTCGTCAAACAAGGTGAATTAATTTCAAAAGAAGTTTCTTTGAAAATCGAAGAAGCTGGAATTGAAAAAGTGAAAGTCCGTTCTGCCTTGACTTGTGGATGTACTCAGGGCGTTTGTGCAAAATGTTATGGAGAAGATATTTCTCGAAAACGTCTTGTGAATGTCGGCGAAGCGGTTGGAATTATCGCGGCGCAGTCTATTGGAGAACCGGGAACACAGTTGACGCTTCGAACATTCCATGCAGGTGGTGTGGCGCAAAAAGGATCAGAAAAGACAGCAAGTTTCTCTGCATTCAGTGGACAGGTTGCTTTTGAAAATACGCGTCGCGTTGAAGGCGAAAATGGACATGAAGTTGTCTTGTCACGAAATGGATTCCTTCTTGTGATTGGCGACAATGGTCAAGAACGTGCACGTTATAAATTGCCATACGGATCAGAACTTTTCTTCAAAGAAGGAGAAGAAGTTTCTCGTGGCGATAAAATTCTTCAAACAGATCCCTATTCATGGCCGATTATTGCTGAAAAAGGTGGGCGTATTCGATTTATTGATCTCGTAGAACATGTTTCATTTAGAGACGTGACAGATGATTCAACTGGAATTTCTTCACGAACAGTAATGGATTGGCGTCTTTCAATTAAAGGACGTAATCTTCATCCACATGTAATCATTGAAGACAAAAAAGGCAATCCAGTCATGCTCCCATCAGGTGAGCCAGCAAAATATATTTTGTCTGTGGGTGCGGTGCTTTCTGTAAAAGATGGTGATGAGATTCAACCAGGAACAATTCTTGCAAAATTGGTACGCGATAGTGGCAAAACAAAAGACATCACAGGGGGATTACCACGTGTGTCTGAATTGTTTGAAGCTCGTAATCCAAAAGATGCAGCGGTTATCGTTGAGCAAGATGGTCGTGTTGAATTTGCTGCGGATTCTCGTTCTAAGAACGTTGTGCGTGTTGTGCCAGAAGATGGTGAAGCAATTGAATACCACATTCCAAAGAATAAGCATTTGATTGTTCAACCAGGAGATTTCGTGCGTAAGGGAGAATTCCTTGTGGAAGGTGCGATTGTGCCATCTGAATTATTGCGTATTATGGGAAAAAGTGCATTGGCATATTATCTGATTGAAGAAATACAATCTGTTTTCCGTCTTCAAGGTGTGGGCATTAACGACAAGCATTTCGAAGTCATTATTCGTCAGATGTTGAAGAAACGTGAAGTCATTGATTCTGGAGATACAATTTTCCTCGTCGGAGAACAAGTTGATATACTTTCTCTTGCTGAAGAAAATGAAAAAGTAGCAAAAATGAATGGTCGTCCTGCGGAGACACGTCCTGTTCTTCAAGGAATTACAAAGGCAAGTTTGCACACAAATTCATTTATCTCTGCGGCGTCTTTCCAACAAGTTGTTCAAGTACTGACAACAGCAGCGCTTTCTGGAAAAGAAGACAAATTAGTAGGTTTGAAAGAAAATGTGATTGTTGGACGTTTAATCCCAGCAGGAACAGGTTTCTATGTCAAACGTGTTAAAGAGTTAGCGCGCGAAGAAGATCATCTTCTTGAAAGCCATGAAGAAGAAATGGATATGGAAACAGCTCCTCTTCTAGAAGGTGTGACATCCGAATGAAAAATAAGAATAAAAAAACTTTAGTCAACAAAGCTCTCCAAAGTATTGGGGAGCTTTTAGACATTTCTTATATGGGATCATTTGGGCGCTCTCTATGGAATTTCACAAAAACTGTGATTATTGCAGGAGGCGCGGCACTGATTGTTCGGACAATTATTGCGGAACCATTTCATATTCCATCTGGTTCAATGATTCCAACTTTTCATGTTGGCGATCATGTTTTTGTTTCTAAATATCCTTATGGGTATTCTAAATACTCAATTTTATTCGCACCAAATATTTTCTCTGGACGTATTCTTGCGCGTCAACCGAAACGCGGAGATGTGATTGTTTTCCGTGCACCAGGGAAAAAAGACGATTATATTAAACGATTAATTGGATTGCCAGGAGACACAGTTCAAGTTAAACGCGGGATTGTGTATCTCAATGGAAATGCATTAAAACAAGAATTTGTTGGCGATTATTATCTCACTCAGTTTGCACGTGAGTGGGAAAAACAAGCGATGACGATTGGCGCCCAAAAAGATGTTGTCTATACAAAAGGACAGAATCTTTTTGTTGATGGCAAAAAACAAGAAAAAGAAAATTTTACACTGAATTATGTGAGCCAATGTAATTTCCCACCGGAAGATTGTCAGGCTCTAAAAATGAAAAAATATATAGAAACACTTCCGAATGGCGTGCGGTATAATGTGCTCGATATCACGCCAACGGGAGGGCTCGATAATACGTCGGCAGTGACAGTGCCAGAAGGACATTATTTTGCAATGGGAGATAATCGAGATATGTCTTCGGATAGTCGTGTATTTGGATTTATTCCAGCGGAAAATTTGATCGGACGTGCAGAATTTATTTTCTTTTCAACGAATCATTATTTGCCAATGCTAGGGCTTTTATTCCCATGGGAATGGTTCCATCAGATTCGCTTTGAACGCTTCTTTAATGGAGTGTAAAGATGCGTCAAATGAGTCTTCTTTTTTTGATCATAATTGGGGGATGTCAAACGATTCAACAAGGGCTTTTTGGGGAGATTGATTTACCTGTTCAGGAAGTTGTTGAAGAGAAAAAAACAGAAGAAATAAAAGTCTCTTCTCTTCAGGGAACACCAGCAGGAATCCCCATTTTTAAATTAGAAGAAAAAGGGAAACAAGGAGATTTTCGACAAGCTCTTTATTATGCCCTTGAACAAAGTTATTCGCGGACGAAACAAGATCATTATCGCATTGTTTCTTTGGGGAATGCAACACAAGTAAGTGCCGTTAAAAATGCGATGATTGAAGCAGGTGTGCAGTCAGATCGAATTATTATTCAAAGTCAAGATTTGGAGAAAATTCCGGCCGAAATCCATGTTTATGAAAGATAAGTTCGATTCTTTTCTAAAAAAATATAATATTACAGGACGCGTTGCAGTCGCTGTTTCAGGGGGTGCTGACAGCATGGCACTTAGTTGGTTATGTCACAAACATTCTTCCCTTTCTTTGTTGGGTTTAACTGTCGATCATCGGCTCCGTTCTGAATCGCAGAAAGAAGCAGAATCTGTTCAAAATATCTTTTCAAAATGGGGCGTGCCACATCGTATCTTAACCTGGGAAAATCCGTCTCAAAAAAGTCTCGAAGAAGAAGCGCGATTTGCACGATATGAGTTGCTTGTAGAGGCGTGTCAAAAAGAAGAAATTAAAACACTTTTCGTCGCGCATCATCAAGGAGAT
>JAFGXE010000029.1 GCA_016936785.1 Alphaproteobacteria bacterium | reverse complement strand
ATCTTACGTTATTCTAAAATTTCTTTATTTCGACCTCTTCAGACGGATGATCTATCGCTTTTTAATAATAACGCTTTTTAAACTTGCTAACAAAAGGAAAAATAATGGCAACTGGAAAAGTAAAATGGTTTAATGGAACAAAAGGCTATGGATTCATCGAACCATCAGACGGTAGCAAAGATGTTTTTGTACACATCAGTGCAGTTCAAAACGCTGGACTCAGCTCACTCAAAGAAGAACAAGAAGTTGAGTATGATGTTGTTGAAAACAAAGGTAAAGCTTCTGCTGAAAACCTTAAAGAAATAAAATAACACATTATTTTAAAATTTCAAAACACCTCTTATGAGGTGTTTTTTTTCTTGTTTTACTTTAAAATGTTTTATATAGTCAGAAAACTTCAATTTTCTAAAAAAGGATTCAATCATGTCTGCAAAAAAAGAACAAGGCTTTATCAACCAGTATCGCAAACCCTTCCTCTTGATCAATATTCTCGTATTTGTCGGGATTTGGTTTTTTGTTTCTCCTCTCTTTCAAATTCCATGGGGAGTTAAAGATATTTTCGTGGGAATCGGTTCAATCTTTTTATTCATTGGTGTTGTTGGACGCGTATTTTCTTCTTTGACAATCGCATCACACAAGAATGAAACAGTCATCCAAACAGAAATGTATTCTATTGTGAGACATCCTCTTTACTTTTTTTCTTCATTCATTGCGAGTGGACTTGGATTTTTAACAGAAAGACCTGAATTATTGCTTTTGTCTCTCTTTATTTTCTTTTCATGTTTTTACCCAATGATGATTAATGAAGAATCTTACCTAACAAATAAATTCGGAAAATCTTACTTAGACTATATGAAAAACGTCCCGCGTTTTATTCCACGCCTTTCGAACTGGAAAACAGCGCGTTATATTCAAATTGATTTAAAACTTGTTATTAAAACATTACTTGATGGATTTATCGCTTTGCTGATTATTCCGCTCATTACAATTGTGCACTACCTTGCAAGCTTGATTTAAAAACGATACCCTAGATAAAAACACACCCCTACTTCGGGGTGTATTTTTATGGCGGAGAGAGAGGGATTTGTAATTCCCAAATCACAGATTTGGGCCCCTTTCCTCCCTTCGGTCGTGAACCCGGAAAATCCAAAGAGATTTTCTGCTTAAATTCCCTAAACCCATATCCGTCATAAAAAAAAGATCCCGTTGGGATCTATTTTTATGGCGGAGGGACAGGGATTCGAACCCTGGATGGAGTTGCCCCCATGCTGGTTTTCAAGACCAGTGCATTCAACCGCTCTGCCATCCCTCCATATTAACTCTTAATCTTACCCATACTTTTACAGAATGAGCGTCAGCATAATAACACCCTATTTTTTCAAAATCAAGTTTTTTATCTCTTCTGGGAATAGACGTAAACTTGCTATTTCTGTCAAAGGAACCTCAACAATTTCATAGGTATTATCTGCTTGCATATCTTGCCATTCATTTCCTGTTGGCTTCGTTAATGAAACAATTTCGCAAGTGTAAAGCGTTTCTTTTTGCTTCCATTCGATCTCTTTGAACAGTTGTATATTTGAAATTTCAGCACCAACTTCCTCTAATATTTCTCGTCTTAAGGCTTCCTCTTTTGTTTCTTCCTTCTTAATTCCGCCTCCCGGAAAAGTATAGAATTCATCCCCATACCGATTGCGTTTCATCAAAAGAACGTTGTCTCCTTTTAGAATAATTCCACGCACAGATCGTCGCTTTTCAATCTCAGGATACTTATGTGAATTTTTGAAGTAGTAATCAATAGCTGGATTTTCAGAATCAATTTGAACATCCTTTGTATAAACACGACCGTCAAAACAGCCGAGTTCTTTTCGTTTTTTATCTTGTGCATTTTGAACTTCTTCTTTTGATATTCCTTTGAGCTTCATCAAATAATCAATGACTTCCAAAACATCTCCAAGCTCCTCTATAAAATCTTTTGGATCAAATTCTGTTGCCACTTCCGTTGCTTCTTCTATCAGTTTATCGCGCAAATGTTTTTCAAATTCAGCGTCTGAAAGCTTCCGCCACTCAACTTCCATCCCACGATCTTGCATCCATTTGAGTCGCTTATCACGCACCAAGAGTTTTGTTTTAAATCTATGTTTCATTTGCTCTCTCCTTTTTTCCTTTTCCAACAACTTTCAAGATGGTCATCGACAAGCCCGACTGCTTGCATATAGGCATACATTATCGTCGATCCAACAAATGACATTCCCCGTTTTTTGAGATCTTTCGACAGATGATCACTTATTTCCGTTTTTGTTGGAATCTCTTGCAATTTTTTAAAATGATTAATGATTTGTTTGTCATTGACGAATTTCCATAAATATGTATCAAATTTTCCAAATTCTTTCTGAATAGACAAAAATACTTGCGCATTTTTACGAGTTGAAAAAATCTTCAAACGATTACGAATAATTTGGGGATTACTTCTCAATTTCTCTAATTCTTCATCTGTCATTTCAGAAACTTTTTTCGGATCAAAATAATGAAATGCACGGCGATATCCGTTTCGTCTTTTTAGGATCGTTTCCCAATTCAATCCCGCTTGAGCACCTTCTAAAATAAGCATCTCAAAAAGCAATAAATCATCATGCACAGGAACACCCCATTCATCATCGTGATAATGTGCATAATCCTCTTGACCTGACTTGTTTCCAAAGCACCGAAATATATTCTTCTTTTGACTTCCCATAAAGGATATGATATACTGAATATCGTAAAATATAAACAAATATAACGAAAAAGGAATATTGTTATGAATAAGTATGTTAAGATAATCTTCTTTAGTATTCTGTTAAGTCCTTCCATTGGATTTACAGAAATGAAATATGGTGGAAACATATCACTCCTTCTTGGAAATGTTGATGCACATTATCCTACACAAGACCCCGAATATATTTACGGTGATTTATCAACTTATGTGGATGCAAAAACTGATTTCGGCGCATGGTCTTTTGGAACATATATTGAAACTGAAACAGAAAGTGATGACTTCCTTAAAGAAGGATACTTTTATGCACAAAATAAATGGCTTCGATTTGAACTCGGACGTGCGAAGAATATGGCAGAAAAACTTCATATCGCCCTTCCCGATTCAACTGGCTTGAGATTCAATCGAGAAAGCTATATTTATGATCTTTTTGATTTCAAAACAACTGTTCTCACATCCTCCGCATTGACGACAGATGACCACACACAAAAGGTTTCATTTGTTTCAAAGCCTTGGCATGGCCTCCAAATTGGAGGATCATACCTTCCAAAAGAAATCAACAAACATCAAACAGAAGAGACTATCTCAGATTATCATACATTAGAAAATGGCTTTTCTAGCACATTGCGTTATCAATATGATGGGGGCTATTTCAAGCTTGCAACAAGCCTTGGATTCCTGCATTTGAATGATCTTCAGAATTTTCAAACAGACCCGATAGGACAGCATTCTTCTGCTGAAAAACGTCAAGAATATAGTGGTGGACTCAACCTAAGTTTAGGAGGATGGACACTTGGACTTGCAGGACGAAAGGTTGACGAGGAGCGTTCTCAAATTGCACTTTCTCCAGTTAGTGAAGAAGGTTATCTTTATGGCGCGGGGATTGGATATGAGTTCATTATGTTTAACTCGAACTTATCTTATCAACATTCTGAATTAGAAGGAAATATAACGTCTGATAAAAAAGATATATCTGATATCTTTATGTGGGGATTGTCTTACAAGTATTCAGAAGATCTAAAATTTTGGACAGGACTAGGCTATGCTCAATTCAAAAACGAAATGAAGCAGGCTTCAGATGAAAATCGTGGTGGTTTTTTCACTTTAGGTCTTTCTTATGATTTTTAAGACTTGATTTTTTAAAAAATTTAATGTAAACTCATTTCCATGAAAAAACAGACACAAAACACATCTATTTTAAAAGTTGAAAACATTCAAAAGAGCTATCAAAAAACGCCTATCTTGAAAGATATTTCAATGAGCGTTTCTCAAGGAGAAGTTGTGGGTCTTCTAGGACCAAATGGCGCAGGGAAAACGACTTGTTTCCATTGTGTGACAGGTCTCATACAAGTCAATCGCGGAAAGATCTTTATCGACTCCGAAGACATCACATCTTTGCCCTTTTACCGACGCGCACGCATGGGGCTCGGATATCTTCCTCAAGAAAATTCTATTTTCCGAACTTTGACCGTCAAAAAAAATATTATGGCTATTTTAGAAATCGTCGAACCGGAACCAACAAAACGTGAAAAACGTTGCGAAGAACTGATGGCAGAATTTTCGATTGATCATCGTGCAAACAGCCTTGGAATTTCTCTTTCTGGTGGCGAACGTCGACGTGTTGAAATTGCACGCGCGCTTGCAACAAGTCCCAAATTTATTTTACTTGATGAACCTTTTGCAGGCGTCGATCCCATTGCTGTTGGAGATATCCGTAAACTTGTTTCTCATTTAAAAGATCGCGGTCTTGGTGTTTTTATTACAGACCATAATGTGCGAGAAACACTTGAAATCACCGATCGCGCTTATGTTCTTTATGGCGGGAAAATCCTCAAACATGGTAGCCCAAAAGAAATCATTTCTGACCCTACTGTTCGGAAAGTCTACCTTGGCGATAAATTTAAATATTAAAGGAAAAATAATGGCTCAGTTCCCTCATGGTGTAGAACCTGTTGTCGCCACACTCATTTTAAACGAAAAGAATGAAGTTCTTCTAGCTAAATCTCCTAAATTTGAAAGCCTTTGGATTTTCCCAGGTGGGCATATTGATTCTGGAGAAACTATTGAGCAAACAGCTTTTCGTGAAGCACAAGAAGAGACAGGGCTTACATGTAAAAAAGCGAATGATTTTCATTTCTTCCAAGAAATTATTGGATCTCCTGACTTTCACCGCCCTGCTCATATCCTTTCTTTTGCAGTTGCATTGAAAACAGAGGGAAATGTATCTTTAGATAAAAATGAACTTTTTGAATATAAATGGGTTTCTCTCGATGAAGCTTTGAAAATGAATCTAATGTTCGCCTTTAGGGAAATTATCCTTGCATATAAAAGATATTTGAAAAATGACTAAAGCCCTTCTCATTATTGATGTTCAAAAATGTTTTATTAATAAACACACAGAACACATTGTTTCAAAAATTGAAAATATTCAAAAAGAATATGATACTGTTATTATTTCATCATTTTTCAACAAAGAAAAGTCCTTCTTTCGCGAGAACTTAAATTGGAATAAATGTGCTAAAAGTTCAGAAGAACACAGCCTTGCTTTCAAACCTAAAAATAATTCAACATTTTTAGAACATTCAAATTATTCCTGTATTACTAAAGATTTTTTAAATTTTGTTAGAGAAAAAGATATTACAGAGATTCATCTTTGTGGAATGGATACAGATGCCTGTGTTTTAAAGACAGCATTTGACTGCATTGAATATGATTTAAATATACAAATTCTAGTTAACTTTATTGGATCTTCTGGTGGAAAAGAAATGCACGAGTCTGGACTAAATATTTTATACAGAAATCTAGGAAAAAAGGTTTTCAATGACAGAAATTCATGAGATAGAATCAAAGTCGATTTTAACACGATCTAACTTACCTGATGCGGACTTTGTGATCAATCCCTATACAGAGGGATGTGAATTCGGCTGTCATTATTGCTACGCTTCATTTATGTGTCGCTATGTTGGCAAAGATATTTCTGAATGGGGGAATTTTGTCCATGTTAAAAAGAACGCTGTTGAACTTCTAAAAAAACATCTCAAACATTTTAAAAGCTGGGATTCTTCCATCTTTTTTACTTCCGTCACAGATCCTTACCAAGGTGTTGAAGCTAAATATAAACTGACACAACAGCTCCTTCAAGTGCTCTCTGATCACCAATATCCTGGATTGATCAGTATTTTGACAAAATCAAGTCTTGTGACACGCGATATTAATTTATTCCATACTTTTAAAAAATATCGAAGTCGGCATGACAATTACATCTACAGATGATGACATTAGTCGCTTTATGGAAGTTCGTGCTTCTTCCGCTCAATCTCGCCTTCAAGCACTTAAAAAACTAAATGATGCGGGATTGAAAACATACACATTTATTGGCCCTCTCCTTCCAAATTTTAATCTTCATCCTGAAAAGCTTGAACAATTATTTAAAGCCATCAGAGATACAGGCACGCAGGAGATTTACGTCGAGCACTTAAATATGAAGCCTTACATTCTTCAGCGACTTCAACCCATTCTTAAAAAAGAATCTGAAACTGTTCTGAATATTTACCTTCATAAAAATAATATTCGCTCTCAGGTTCATGAGCTTGCTGAAAAGTATAGTTTTAAATTGCGATTAGGAGAAACGATTGAACATGAAAAGTAAAAAGACACTTCTTTTGATTCATGATTTTTTCAATACAATTTATCAAAAAGCAGATAAATTAGAAAATCTTTTAAAAAATGAAAACGTTTCATACACGCGCGGGAATTACACTCATCATTATATCAACATTGATGGAAAAGAATCCCTTCAGAATTATTTTATTCCTGTGTTTACAATAGAAAACAAAGGCGATATCGGCTTCAATCTTGATGGTATCTTTTTTGAAATTATGCAGAAAAAAGATAATTTATCTACTCATCAAATAGGCACTATTTTAAACCGTTTCCCAAACGTTGAAATTTACGGTTATGATGATTGTTTAAAATACTTTTATAAAACAGGTGACTCCGCTAAAAATATTTTTTATAATATTTGCACCTCGCACGAAACAATCATTCAATTTAATTTGATGCTTCCTTTGACTGATTCCGCAAAAGATATTCTTCAAGAATTTAATCTGTTTGTTTCTGTCATAAAAGAAATCTCATGATTCTTGATCAAATAAAAATCCTTTTACATGCTT
>JAFGXE010000028.1 GCA_016936785.1 Alphaproteobacteria bacterium | reverse complement strand
CCCCCCATCGCGAGCAATCTGAATCACATGGAGTTTTTTCTTCATTGTTTCAACAAGATTTGATGCATCTCGTTTCATTCCTGAGTGTAAGATACGATCCGCAAACGCTTCATACGCAGATTCTGGAGACTCCGCATGGATTGACGCATAGAAATGATCATGCCCCGACCGCATGAGTTCCCAAATCGCACCGGCATTTCCCGTTGAAACTTCTCCACCAATAATCACGTCAGGAGTCATACGCACAATCAAATCAATCAAACCTTTGTAGGACATCTCATTACTTTGTGTCGTTCGTGAAAGGAGAAGATGAACATGATTTTTTTGTTTCACAATCAACTCTCGTGAGTCTTCAATCGTAATGATTCTCAAATCTTCGTTAATTGTCCGCAAAAGATTATTCAGAAATGTTGTTTTTCCTGTTGCCGTCGCACCACTAATCAGAATAGGTTCTCCGCTTCGAATCAACTGAAGCACGCGCTTATACGAATCTTGTTCGATTTCTTTTTCAATCTTTTTGACTTGATGAAGTTTTTTTCCTTCTTTAAGTCCGTAATCTTCAAATCCAAAATTAACTTCACCAGAATGTGCACGAATGTTAAATGCAAATCCACCGGTTAGATCCTCTTCATCATACATCACATTTTTACCTATAACCCCTGCGAATCGATGGTCGCCCGGCAATGTTGCATATACAACAGGCACACCCGCTTGCGGATCAAATGGCACTTCAAATGTATTTGCGAGAATATGAAAAAGATCTTCAAGATACGCGCGAGTCAAATCTTTATCTGGCAAAGCGACCCAAGGATTTTTACGACGTTTTCGCAAACGTAGCCAAATTTCTTCTGGCCGATTAAGGGCAATTTCTTCTACACCTGCTTGAGTATACCAGCGCCGCAACGGTGCGAGCATCGCATTCAAAACAATAAAATCATCTGTCGGTTTTTTCTCTGACATTTATTTTTTCTTTCGAAAGAGAATTAAAATCCCTGCAATCACAAACAATATTCCACCGAGAATAAAGAGAATACTGCCTACCCAAAACACAGCATGGTGCGAATCAATTTCTTTTGAGATTAGCTCTTCTTGAGAATCTCTCATATTCTCAGAGTCTTTCGAAACAAAAGTTTTTTCTTCAACAACATCACCAACATAAACAATTTGTTCATCAGAGCGTTCACCATAAAAATCAAACGATGGAATAATAAGTTTACCTTCATGCTTTGGCATAAGCTTATATACAAACGAGACCATAATTTGATAATCATCATTCACTTGCTTTGCAGAATAAGATTGATGCCGTCCAATTAAATCAAAATCTTTTGCAAGACCTTCTAGATCAGGCGCTTCGACAGGCACGCGTTTACGTGAGGTAAAATCAAGCTGAAGCAAGACAGATTCACCCAACAACACCTTCTGTGGGGAAACGTGAACAGCGAGATCCCCCGCCCAAACAGATGACACAAAAAAGAAAAAAAGAGTGGCAATTATAAATTTAAACCGTATACTGCTTTTCATAATCTAATCCTCCTACGAAGAGGATAGCAAAAAAAGAGATTAAAAGCAAGTCATGCAAGATTTTTTAACACTCAAAACAACAGATGTTGGCCAGCTCTCTCAAATTGAAAAAGCAAACACATTTTTTGAACAAACACCATTTTCTCTTGGGCTTGTTGAAAGCACGCCACATCGCGCATTTATAGAAACGCAAGATATAATTGCGTATGTCAGTCTTTTGCGGGGGCTTTTTGGTTTTAAACCTTTAATTCAACTCTATCAAAGTGATGCAAAAGCAGTCAGTGCACTTTTTGAAACACCTCATTTAATCACAGCGATTTCAACACAAAACCAATCCGATGGGTGGTGGTTAAAACTCATGCTCGACAAAGAAACAACACCGAAGATTTTTGCAAAAACATCCTATTTCTCAGCAAAAGATAGTATGATTGAAACATATTTTCTAACAGTCACACAAGAAGATGTCCTTTGGGAAAATACACTTGTTATTGTTGAAACGGAAGAAGCTGTGAGTAAACAATGGCTTGAAAAAAATCTCCTCACATTAGGTATGCCTATTAAAAGTGTTTTTGATACAATCGCAACACATACGGGAAAATGTTTACATCTCGTTGAAGTCAGTCGTTCCATGAAAAACAATGACCCTTCGCTCTCTTTTCATACAGAAATAGAAGAAATTTCTGTTCGCGTTGTTAAGAAAGTCGGTGGCTATCAGTCATGAAAGAAGACTATCCTTTAATTCGTTCTTTCGGACGAATTATTACAAAACCTCTTTCCACAAAAAAGAAAGAAGATCTTGAGACAATTCTCCCAAAACTTTCTATTCCTGATTCAATTCCTCATGACCTCACAAAAATATTTCATACGCCTGTAAAAAATGTCTGCCTTGATATCGGCTTTGGTGGTGGAGAAAATCTCATTGAAAAAGTTCTTAAAAATCCTGAAATCGGTTATATTGGAAGCGAAGTCTTTCTGGATGGTATGATTAAATTTCTTAGATTCTGGGAAAATTCAAATTGCCCTCAAAATTGCCTTGTCTCCACAGATGATGTTCGCACAATTCTTCAAAAAATTCAAAAAGAAAGTCTCGATCAAATTGATCTTTTTTACCCAGATCCTTGGCATAAAGCCCGTCACCATAAACGACGCATGATCGCAGAAGATAACCTTAAACTTTTAGAACAAACACTCAAAACAACCGGTATTTTAAGAGTCGTCAGTGATATTTCAAACTATATTGATATGGCAAAAGAAACAATTGCACAGAATCCAAAACTCAAAATAATCTCTTGTTCAACCACACCTTTTGAAGATTGGACAACGACACGCTATGAACAAAAAGCTTTCCGTGAAGGTCGGATTCCCCAATATCTAATCGCCGTAAAGCGCTAAAACACGCTTCATTAAAAGTGAAATTTCAAATCGTTTCACATTTTTAGAAGCCTGCGTAGAAAACATTCTTTTTTTATCATCTGAAAACGCAATAAATTCTTTCATTTTTTGAGATAAATCTTGTGCAGATTTTGGTGTAAAAAAGAAACCTGTTTCCCCTTCTTGAATAATATCAAGAAAACCACCTTGTCTTGCACAAATTACTGGCGTCCCCATCGCTTGCGCTTCAAGCATCGTCAATCCAAATGTTTCAGGTTTGAGAGTCGCACCGACAACACAGCTCACACTTGCATAATGAATCGGTTGAAATTGCCCTTCATCAAAAATAACCCTGTCCGAAATATTTTTTTCCTGCACAAAAGACAAAAGTTCTTGCTTGTAAGATTCAGACCCGCTGCCAAAAATCAATGCCTTTACATTCTTTTCTTTTAATTTTACAAATGCTTCAAGAAAAAGCTTTTGTCCTTTAATACGAGACAGCCTTCCCGGAATCATAAAAATTGTATCTGTTTTACTAAATCCCCATTTTTTTTGTTGCGCATGAATAGCGTTAAATGCAATTTTTTTCACATCAAATTTTTTCAAATCAATCCAACGTGGAATCACTTTTGCTTTTTGAAATCCATAGACACTTTTCAAATGGTCAACAACACATTGAGACGGTGTAAAGACAAAGTCTCCTTTGAGCATCACGCGATTATAGAATCGTTTAAACTTATTTTTTGCACCATACAAACCATGAAAAGTTGTTCCCCATCTTATTTTTATAAAACGTGTAGCAAGAAAAACCATCCACGCTGGCGCACGAGAATGTACATGAATAAGATTAATACTTTCATGACGACAAAAAAAGACAAGCCGAATCGCGTTCAACACAATTCGGACCGGGTTTTTCGTATAAACTGACCATTGAACATGACGCACATGAGCCTGTTTTAGTTCTGCGACAAGTTGCCCACCTCCAGACATAACAATCGGTTGCATCTTATCTTTTAAGAAAACAGATTCATCAACAACACATCGCTCCACGCCACCACGTTCGAGACGTGGAACAATATGCAGTATCTTTTTATTAAGCTTTTGTGACATCAAATTTCAACTCAAAATCTTCTATTTTTGCAGAATTCGTCGCTTCTTTAAACGATAATGAATCCGCAAGGACTTGTTTCTGAATATCATCTTGCCATGTCTTTAAGGCAGACACAAGTTTTTCATCTGCACTCTCAACAACAAGATTCACACGATCAGAAATATCAAACTCCTGTTTTTTCCGCTCATCTTGAATCAAACGAATAAAGTCTCGCGCCAATCCTTCCACATACAGGTCATCAGAAATCTCAGTATCTAAAACAATCACACCTGTATTATCCGACAACGCTTGTCCGGCTAAGCCTTCTTTTACTTCAAGACGATTTTCAAATTCATCTTCATTTAAAATATGCCCTGCAATATGCAACTTGCCATTTTTAATCTCGTAATTTCCTTTCTTAGACGCAGGAACAATATCTTTTAAAGCAGATCCTAGACGCGCGCCCACAACAGGCGTGAGAATATAAAGACTCTGTTTTGCAAAATCATTCAAATTAGATGCAAAGACAACATTCTTTACATTCAATTCGTCCGCAATCAAAGACAAATACGGCTTTAAACTTTCTGCATTCAAATGAACAAGTGTGGTTGATGCGAGAGGAAGACGATTCCGCAAACGATATGTTTCTCGCACAGCTTTTCCTGCTGAACACATGGCACGGACAGTATCCATTTCTTGAATCATTTGAATTTCAGAGTCTTCAAGTAATTCTTTTAAATTGAGATCAACAAGATGGACACTTTCACCCCCAGTCAAATTCTGATAAATATATTCTGAAATCATCGGTGTCATCGGCGCCATTAATTTAGAAAGATGTACAAGAACAGTGTAGAGCGTATCAAATGCACTTTGCTCATCTTCTTTTGACACATCCGTCCCCCAGAAACGATCACGAGAACGACGAATATACCAATTATTCAAAATCTCTAAAAACTCCGAAATAAATGTCGTCGCTTTATCAAATGAATACAAATCTAAAGCCTCAACAACCTCAACCTCGAGCTGATGCATCTTCGCTAAAATATACCGATCCAAAATTGCGGAAGATTCTGTAATCTCTTTCGCTTGAATCCCATCTGCATTCGCATAAAGTGTAAAGAAGTGATACGCATTCCATAGGGGAATCAGAGCCTCACGTGACGCTTTTCGAATAACTTCTCCATGAAGATCTATTGATACAGACTCCGCTTTAAAAAGAGGTGAACCTAAAATAAACCAACGAAAAGAGTCTGCTCCGACAGTACTAAAAAGCTTATCTGGATCTGGATAATTTTTCAGAGATTTAGACATCTTCTTTTTATTTTCATCTAAAATCATTCCATTTGTCATAACCGTTTTATAAGCAGGAATATCAAATAACGCAGTTCCAAGAATGAGTAAACCATAAAACCACCCACGCGTTTGATCTTGTCCTTCAACAATAAAGTCCGCAGGAAAATTTGGCACGTCTTTTCCAACTTCAAACATATAATGAACAGAAGCATACGGCATAGATCCTGCATCAAACCAACAATCCAAAACAAAAGGCACACGGCGCATCATCGTCTTGCCAGAAGGATCATCTGGATTTGGATACACAACTGAATCAATTTCCGGGCGATGAAGTGTTTTTATTTTCATCCCGCTTACTTTTTCAATTTCTGCAATTGACCCAAAAATATCCGTCCTTGGAAAATCAGAATTTTCTGATTCCCAAACAGGCATCGGTGTTCCCCAAAAACGGTTTCGAGAAATCGACCAATCCCGTGCATTCTCAAGCCACTTTCCAAAGCGTCCATCTTTAAGATGCTCAGGAATCCAATTTACCGTTTGATTATGAGCAATGGCTTTTTCTTTAATTTTTTCAACATTCACAAACCACGAGTCAATTGGCTTATAAATCAATGGTGTTTTTGTTCGCCAACAATACGGATAGTTATGCACATAAGATTCTTGCTTCACAAGTTTCCCAGCTGTTTTTAAATCCCGAATAATTTGTTCATTTGAATCAAAAACATTTAATCCCGCATAGTCCATAATAGGAGAAATAAATTCTGCTTTTTCATTCACAGGACAGACAATCGGAATTTTATTTTCCATTAAAACGAAATAGTCATCTTCTCCAAATGGTGCGAGATGCACAAGTCCTGTTCCTTCTGTCGTTGTGACAAAACCTCCTGCATAAACTTTAAAAGCTCCTTCGTTTTCGAGCTCTTGATAATAAGGGAAAATCGGATGGTATGACTTACCAACGAGATCTTTTCCTTTAAACTCTCTAACAAGAGTAGGTTCTTTAAAGTACTTAGAATAAAGAGATTTACCAATAATATATTTTTTCCCATCTTCTTCAATTTCAACATAATCAATTTCTTCACCAACCGCGACAGCCATATTAGAAGGCAAAGTCCAAGGAGTTGTCGTCCACAAAACAAGGTATGTATTTGGGGTATCTTTCAACTCAGCAAGAACAGTAATTGCCTTATCTGTCCGTTCTTGGTATTCCATCTTTGCTTCAGCATTTGACAGTGGTGTTTCCGCTCCCCATGAATACGCCATTGTTTTATAGTCTTTATATAACAATCCTTTTTCATTCAACTTTTTGACAACCGCAATGACAGACTCCATATAAGTTTCATCCATCGTATAGTATTGATTACCATAGTCACCCCAGCGACCAACACGCTTCAATAAACGTTCCCAAACATCTGTATACGCCTGAACATCTTTTTCACAAACGGCATTAAATTTATCAATCCCATAGTCTAAAATAGATTGACGGTCTGGAAGATTATTTTTCTTACATACTTCAATTTCGACCGGCAAACCATGGCAATCAAAACCAAAATTCCGCTTTACTTGCTTGCCACGCATCGTCTGATAACGACACACCGCATCTTTCATCGCAGAAACAGAAATATGTCCATAATGAGGTTCACCATTTGCCCCTGGAGGACCATCCCAAAAAACGAAAGGTTTTGAACCTTCACGTTGTTCAACGGATTTTTCGAAAATTTTGTTTTTTTCCCAAAACGCTTGTATAGATTCTTCTATCATCGGGAAAACCGGTTGAGAAGTTGTCTTTGGATAAGCCATTTTTATTCCTTTTTTAAATCAAATGATAAATTCTTAGAAAGCTTGTTTAGTGCATGAAAATGCAAAAGCGTATTAATTTCCCCAAACGGGGATTCGGAAAATGATTTCTTGATTTATTTGAAACATATTTAATCCTGATCTTTTTCAAAATTCATTATAAACAAATTGATCACTTTTTTCAAGATCTTTTTCTCTCTTTTCATCTCTTTAAAAATATGATATAATACTGGCTAAATGAATCAAAATTAAAGGATTAAACCATGACAAAAAAAGATGCCTTTGCAGAAGCAGTTCAAAATCTTGAACAAGAAAATAGAGAGATAAAAAAATCTCCTGCTGAAATATCCTATAAACAAGGAACGCAACTCATTTCTGCTGGTCAATTTAAAGAAGCAATTTCTCATCTCCAAAAAGCAATTGATCTCGATCCAGACTACTGGCAAGCTTACAACAGCCTTGGTTTTATCTACATGAAACTCAAAGAATTCAAAAAAGCACGGGGTGAATTTGACAAAGCAGTCAAAATCAAACCACGCGAAGTATCCATTTGGATTAATAAAGGAATGGCTTTAAGCTTATCAAATCTTTATGAAGACGCAAAAGACGCTTTTGACCTTGCTCTCCAAATCAATCCAAAATCAATTGAAGCACTCAACGGAAAAGCGGTTGTTCTTCAAAAACTTTATCAATACAAAGAAGCCCTGGATGTCCTTGAAACAGTAATTGCACTTGATCCTAATCGGATGGACTCTTTGATGAGTATTGGCGTCACTTTACAGCGTCTTAAAATGTTTGATAAAGCCATCGAATATTTTGAAAAAGTCCTTAAAATTGACCGTAAAAACATCCCTGCTATTAGTGCAATCGGCGTGACCTATAACTTGATGGATAAGCCTGAAAAAGCAATTGAAACATTCAAAAGTATTTTCAAAATTGATAAAAATTCCATCACTGCTCAAGTGAGCATTGGCTATGTTCTTCAAAAACAAAATCAGTTTCTCAAAGCACTCGATACTTATGAGCGTGCGGTAGAAATGAACGGGGGACAATACCACCCTAAAGTTTGGGATGGCCTTGCAAGTTGCCTCACAAAATTGGGTAAATTTGACGAATCACTTAAATACTATCGTGATATTGCATCAAATGAAAATGGTTCTCGCAAATTTGCCGCAGAACGCTCCTTGCGATTCGTTTCAAAAATCAAACAGAAATACCCAAACGGATCAAGTGAATAATCAAACTAAATAGTTTGACTATAAGTACTTTACTTTCAATCCAAAATCGCGTAAAATAGAGCTCTATGAGAAGGTTTTTAGGGCTCTTTTTTATTTTCACAATTGGATATATTGTGTCTTCAAACGCTGTACCCAAGCGCCTGACAGAGCATCTACATAAAGCCTCCATCTCCGATTGCGAACAAGCTCTTACTGAAATTGTCAGCGTTGAATCTCTTGATCGCGACCTCAAAAGCCAACTTGATGAAGTCCCACAATGCGTTGCATTTTTCAAAGACCGACTCACGACACACTCTTTTAAAGACCCAAAAGATTACCGCAAAGCCTGTGAATATATGCTCTTCGACTTTTGCCAACAAAACCGATACCTTTCTCTCCAAACACTGACAGAAAATTACGGAACAAATAAACTCAAAATGGCAGGCTCTATGAGCTTAGGCTACATGGCAGGACAAACCGGGGCAAATATGACAAAAAGAATGATTGATAACCTTAAGAAAAGCAAAGGCATTCCCGTTGCCGCCAATGAAAGCGCCAAAGAAAAAAAACTTAAAGAAAATGAAGAGATTGCGGATAACTGTCCAAGCAAAGAGGCACAAGATTGTATTAAATCGTGGAAACTTAAAAACCCAGATTGTATCGATCCAGACAAAGTTAAAAATGCAAAAGATGCCTCTGAAATTCCCGACTGTGAATGCGAACCAGATGAAATTGATTTAGACGATAAATGGGAGTATGATTCCGACACAGAAACGTGTCTTCCAAAAGGAAAAGAATCTTGTCTTGATAATAACGCAGGGGCATCTCACATTCCTCAAATTATATCCATGCCTTCTTTCAATGTTGGGAATAAAACAAATGAACAACTCCATGTTGTCCGTTGGGACTTTGACGAAACAGATACAGCAAACGGCTATGACGGATGCTTCATTAAAGAATGTAGCAAAAATTTCGAACCGAATAGCTATGGCACACAATGCGATTGCATCGATGGCTTTGAACTGAAAACAGTTGATGGCGTAGAACAATGCATCAAAGAATCAACCTCAACCACTGGCGGTGGTGGCGGAAGTGATGTCATCATTCCGCCTGCTCCAGATGATAAGACATTAAAAGTCTGCTATGGGAATCCTGATGGAAGCATGATTTCAAAAAAAGTCGATTTTTCCACTGGCACACATATTTGCGGGAATGAAACAGACCAAATTTTTGACGGTGAAACAAAACCAGATACAGATAAAAATGTCTGTCTCGTAGGTAAAAGCGAATACGCAGAGGATGGAAAAGAACTAAAGTATGCAGATATTTCTGAGGCAGATAAATCTATAGACTGCGAAGAAAAAGATATTCCTGTGGTAGATGTTGTTGTTATCCCACCAGAGATAAAAAAGACACTGTGTGATGCAAAAATTGATAAAGTTTTAAAATTTACAATGGTAAACATACGTACAAAAGGAGGGGAAAAATGTCCGGACGCCTGTCGTTATTATCACACAGGATCTGAAGATCCTAATCCTAAAATGTATCAGCTTGTACAAAAAGGCCTTTGGAGCAACTATGGTATTGCAGAGGTTTTCTGTCAGCCAGATGAATCTCTTCTTGCAGATTTAACACAAAAAGGAATTTTTGGAATCGCTATTCCAGGAATAGGAATACCACTTGCAATCCTTGCTGGAATTTCAGAAATTGCAAAAGAAAAAAGACTTTACTATCGTTTAGAAGAAAATCCTTCCTTTGTGACAGATGGCTGTAATTCTTCTGTTGAAAGACAAATTCATCAAAATTGGACAAATGGTTCACAGTATAAATCTGATGCAAGAACAGTTTCTAATGTTACGGAGTATCTTAATGCAGACTCAGGAACGTCCTTCTTTGAACAAGGGTCCATTTTAGCACAAGGGTCTTTTGATAAAAATAATATTAGTACAGCCAAAAGTGCGATATCTTCTATTATAATGTCATTAGAAGATCTTCCAATGGGAGAATGGATTGACATCTGCGACTAACTTTTTATGGTGGGAATGGGGAGAATCGAACTCCCACTCTCTTGCAAGAACCAGATTTTGAGTCTGGCGCGTCTACCAGTTCCGCCACATTCCCATATAATTTTTCGAATGGCGGAGGGACGGGGAATCGAACCCCGGCACCGGTATGATCCGGTGACGGATTAGCAATCCGCTGCATTACCGCTCTGCCACCCCTCCAAATCCGCATGGATTACATCATAATCCAACAAAAATATCAAGTAAAAACTTTACAAAGGACTTGCCTTTAGACAACCATTATTTTATAGTCAATCTAAACAGATAATGAGTGTTATTTAAAAAAGGAAACATCATGAAAAAATATCTTTTAATCTTTGCGGTTCTCGGAATGACGGGATGTGATTCTCTAAAAAATCAAGCAACATGCTATTGGTTTTTACAACCAGGCGTTCAACAAGACGTCTGCCAAGCAATTTTACCTGTGTTTAATAAACACGGATTAACGGATGTGGCAAAGATACAAGATTATGTTAATTTTGTAAAAAATGATTTGCCTCAAAACAAATATAAATATGGCATAATGATGCTCACTGGCACAGCAACTGGCCAAACAAAAACATACCTCGATACAACAAAAGACTCTGTGATGGCCATATCTGACCTTGCTTCGAAACAAGATGATCCACTTAAATTTACAACAGATACATACAAAAACGCACTCGAACTTGGAAAAATATTTAAATAGTTGACTCTTTGTGTTCCCTTGTATAGTTTTCACCAATGGGAACACAAAAACCTGATATCATAGGTATTGGATTTTCTTTCACAGATATTTCTGTAATACAGCTCCCTGCAAATCTTTTAGTTAATTTTGGAAACTCTTCTTTTAAACCACTGCACACATTCACAGAAATTGAGCAAAATGAAATCCTATCTTTAAAAGGAACATTACGTGCAGGTGGTGCAATCTCAAACTCCCTCGCAATAATGTCGCACTTAGGATTATCAACAAAATTCATTACGAAACTTGCTAATGATAGATATGGTATTTTTTACAAAAACAGAGGTGGTATCGGTTTGTTGGACAGGAAAGTGGCAAAGTTAAGCTACTATCTGTTTAATTATCGTACCACTTTTTTCTCATGTTAT
>JAFGXE010000027.1 GCA_016936785.1 Alphaproteobacteria bacterium | reverse complement strand
CTTGGATCTCAGATGCACCAAAAGCCACCTGTCCTTTCAGGAGGGCAAAAACAACGTGTCGCGATTGCGCGTGCGATCGTTAATAAACCGGATATTCTTGTTGCAGACGAGCCAACAGGAAACGTTGATCCACGCATGGCACAACGACTTATACATCTTTTTTCAGAACTCAATAAATATGGAACAACGGTTATTGTTGCAACGCATAATACAGATCTTGTAAATACTTTTGCTTTTCCACGTCTTCACCTCGAAGAAGGAAATCTCTCTCGATACGATGCAGGAAGTGTTTGGACTGATTTTAGACATACTTAAGAAAGGTAGAAAATGATGATTTTTGAGTTTTTAAAATATAATCTTTTTCGGTATTTCCCGCAGAGAGGGTTTCCCCTTGTAAGGAAAATATTGGAAAAGAGTGTTTTTAAAAAACAAAAAAAAGCGTTTAGCGCTTCAAGGCGCATCAATTTGGGATTCTTTTTGGGAATTTTGCGTGTTTTATCGTTTCGTGTATCTTATACACAATTCCTCAAAACCCACAAACTTTCTCAAAAACACTCTCCAAATCCAAGCGTTCTATCTTTCTTAAGTGTGTCTACAAAAACCAGAAGGAGATTTTGATGTTTAAACAAAGTAATCTCTTTTCTTCTGATCTCAATCGCCGCTTTTTGCCGTGGATGACAGTCTTTACGGTTTTCTTTGCAACACTTCTTCTTGCGAGTGTGTTGTCGATTAACCATGCGCTTAAAAGTTGGCATGTTGTTGTGGAAGAATCAATGACGCTCCAGCTTATTCCGCATTATGATACGGATGCGGATCCGCAACAAGAGCTTGATCGTCGCACGACAAAAGTTGTCTCTCTTCTCGCGACAACGGCAAAAATTAAAAATGTCCATCCGATTCCGGAAGAGACAATTCGCAAATTGCTTGAGCCTTGGATCGGGACAGAACGGAAACTAGATAAAACACTTTTCCCAACCATGATTGAAGTGAAAACAATTAAGGGATTTTCAGATGAGGATTACTATGATCTCATGAATAAAATCAAAAAAGTGGATAATTCTTTTCGCATGGAACGTCATGAAGATTGGCTTGATAAAATCACGCAGATTGCAAAGACATTCCGATCGCTTGCTTTCTTAGTTCTTTTATTTGTGTTGGGGGCAAATGCAGGGATGATTATTTATGCAACACGAACTTCTCTTTCTGTACATCGGGAAACGCTGGAGCTTCTACACCAAATGGGGGCGTATGACTCGTATGTTGCACGGATTGTGACAGCGAAAAATACACTTCTGAGTCTTGTGGGGGGCTTTATCGGTATTCTGATTGCATTGCCTGTTTTCAATCTTTTCACAAAAATGGCACGTGAAACACAAAGTGGTCTTTTATCGCTTCTTTATTTGGATACACCAGATAAGGTTGTTTTGTTTTGTTTACCGCTGATTGCATCAGTTATTTGTGCTTTCACATCTTGGTGGACAGTACATCGGACACTCAAGAGAACAATTTAATGCGGAAAGTATTTTTTCTCTTTTTTCTTATTTTTCTTGCCTATAGTGTTGGGTTTTATTTCTTTTGGAAAAAGATTCAAAGTTATGCCATCCAAAATGAGAAAAAAGATGCTGTTGTTGTTTTAACGGGAGATCGTGGTCGGATTCAAGAAGGTTTAACGCTTGTGAAAACAAAAAAAGCAAAAATCCTTTTTATTTCTGGTATCCAAACGGAGAAAGATGCTGAAAATCTTTTTAAACAAAGTCGTCAAATCGCAAAGGATAAAATTGTTCTCGGACGGCGGGCATTTGACACAATTGGAAATGCACAAGAAACAAAACAATGGCTCGCACGGACGCCCAATGTTGTTCAGTTTTACTTAGTGACATCAGACTACCATTTGCCCCGATCAATGGTTGTGTTTGAATCTCTTTTAAAAGGATATGAAATTACACCATATCCTGTTAAAAGTGAGAAGTCTGTTTTGTTTTTGATGAAAGAATATACAAAATATATTCTCGCTTCTGTTTGGCATAGTCTTGGGATGGAATCTCGGTTGTAATGATATTTTTACGGTCTCTTTTATTTAATATTCTTTTCTACACATGGACAATCTTGTTTTTTCCGGAGTTAATTATTCTGCTTGTTTTTCCAAAAAAGTATTTACATCAATATGCACGGTTTTGGTCAAGAGGTGTCATTTTTCTGATGAAAAGAGTTATTGGGATTCAAATCCAAATTAAAGGGCAAATTCCACAAAAAAAAGCACTCTTTGCTATTCAGCATCAATCAGCTCTTGAGACACTTGTTTTTCATTTTTTTGTGCCAAACACAGTTTTTGTTTTAAAGAGAGAACTTTTTTGGTTGCCTGTTTTTGGTCTTGCTTTGATGAAGATGGGGCATATTGGGATTAACCGTAAGATGGGGAAAAATGCAATTTTAAAAATTCGACGTTTGTCAAAAAAGAGATTTGAGGAAGGATATAATTTAGCTATTTTCCCAGAGGGAACACGGATGCCTGTTGGGAAAGTCGGTCATATAGGAAGTGGTGTCGCGATTATGTCTGAAACACTGATGCAACCAGTAATCCCTGTCAGTCTCAACACAGGAGAATTTTGGAAGCGGAATGCTTTCATTAAAACATCAGGGAAAACAACACTTTCTTTTGAGAAAGAAATCCCTATTTCTTCGCGTGCGAATCTTTTTGATCAAATCAAAAAATCTTTTGAATAAAATGATCTTTACTTTTTTCTCATTTCAGTAAGTATAACATCAATCAATTCTTGGATTTCTTTTTCTGCATCTGTGTTAGAAATTTCTTTCTTGTGTGATTTTTCCATTAAAACAGTGAGGCGTTTTTCAAGTTCATCGGCTTTCTCTTGAGAGAAAGAAGGAGTGCGTTCTTGTATGAAATCAACAATTAATTCAGACTTTTGAGCAAAGGTTTCTTTCTTATTGAGTTCCATAAAAAGCCCAATGTAAGGACGAGATGCCCAAAGAAAAACAACTGAGAAAACAATAGGAACATAAATTGCCCAGCGGTTACGTCCGCCACGTTCTTTCAAAAGTGTGAGACGTTCTGATTTTTCTTCATGGCGCTTTTCAATATTTTCTTTTACAGTTAAATACTGATGACGGAGAATATGCGGTGTCAAAAGTCCGCCAAGAAGACTCGAAAGAATAATCTTGCAGTCAAATGGAATTGGCAAAAGAAAAAAGAATGCAAACCAAATTGCACCATAGAGAAATGCACGACGGTAAAAGAGATACCAAAATCCTGCGAGGAATCCCGGCCACGACCAGATAAGAGCAAATTTATTCTGATCAATTTTTGAAAATATGTGATCGAAAATTTCAGCTTTCTTTTCGTTTCCAATATAAGCAATTAAGGCTTCAAGAGCGTAAGGGCGTTTCATTTTTTCCTCGTTGATTTATAAGTGATATGAGATAGAATATCATATTATGTCAGAAATTTCAAAATCTTTATTAAAATGGTATTATCGAAATGCACGGACTCTTCCTTGGCGGGTGATTAAGAAACAACATCCTAATCCGTATCATGTTTGGGTGAGTGAAATTATGCTCCAGCAAACAACTGTTCAAACCGTGATTCCCTATTTTGATCGGTTTTTGGAAACTTTTCCAACAGCTGAATCGCTCGCAAATGCAGAGGAAAATGCTGTCCTTAATTTGTGGCAAGGTCTTGGATACTATTCGCGTGCGCGTAATTTACATGCAGGAGCAAAACAGATTTTAAATCTTGGAAAGTTTCCAAACACTTTTCAAGATTTACAAAATATTAAAGGGGTTGGTCGCTATACTGCGAGCGCGATTGCATCCATTGCTTTTAGTGAAAAAGTACCTGTTGTTGATGGGAATGTAAAACGTGTCTTTGCGCGTTTATTTTGTCTGACAGAAATTGGGAAAAAATTAGAAGATAAAGTGTTTACTCTTTCGAAAAAAGAAATGCCAGAAACATCTGCTGGGGATTATAACTCGGCCGTAATGGACCTTGGTGCAACAATCTGTTCTCCTACAAGTCCGCTGTGTGAAGAATGTCCGATCCAAAAAAGCTGTCAGTCTTATCAAAAATTTTGCGTGGATAAATTTCCAATAAAAGAAGAAAAAAAGAAAATTCCAGAGCGGTATGGTATTGTTTTTCTATGCGAGAAAAAAGAAAAAATTCTCATCCGAAAACGAGAAGAGGGGATTCTGAAAGGTCTTTATGAGCTACCGTGGAATGAGGTTGAAAAAAAAGATTTTGAAAATATTGAATCAAAAATAGTGAAACATGCATTTACACATTTTCACCTTTACCTCAAAATTCAGAAGTCAGGAAAAGAAGAAAATGGAATTTGGGTTGCAAAGGAAAAGTTATCGAACTATCCGATCTCGACACTTTTCCAAAAAGTGCTTCAGACATGTGTCCTTTCTTAAAGAAAGATTGATTTCCAAATACATGCTTGTTAAAGTGAGATAAAGAAAAAAGGATAAAGAATGTCTGTTAAAAACATGGAAGTCTTAGTTTCACTTTGCAAACGTCGCGGATTTATTTTTCAGGGTTCTGATATTTATGGCGGACTAAAAGGAACATACGATTTTGGTCCTTTGGGTGTTGAGCTCAAAAAAAATCTTCGGAATGCGTGGTGGTCAGCCATGGTTTACGAGCGTGATGATGTCGAAGGAATTGAGTGCACACATATTTCAAACAAGCTGATTTGGAAATACTCGGGACATGAAGATAGTTTTTCAGATCCTCTTGTTGAGTGTAAAAAATGTCACACGCGGATGCGTGAAGATAAAATGACAGATAAAACAAAATGTGATGCGTGTGGATCATCTGATTTAACAGAACCACGTCCTTTTCATCTCATGATGAAAATTAACATGGGACCTGTTGCAAACGACGAAGATTATGCGTATCTCCGTGCAGAAACAGCACAAGGAACATATATCAACTTTAGAAATGTGATGGATTCAACATCACGTAAAATTCCTTTTGGAATTGCACAGCACGGACAAAGTTTTCGGAACGAAATTACACCGCGAAATTTCCTCTTTCGCACGCGTGAGTTTGAACAAGCTGAGATGCAATTTTTTGTCGAACCTGGTACGGATAAAGAATGGTTTGAAACTTGGAAAAAGATTCGAATGGAATGGTGGAAGAAGCAAGGTCTTTCCGAAGAAAATATACGCTTCGAGCCTCACTCTCCTGATGATCTTGTGTTTTATGCAAAACCGCCAACGGGTGATATTGAATACAAATTTCCCCATGGATGGGATGAGCTAGAGGGGATTCATAATCGCACAGACTATGATCTTGGAACGCACACCAAAAATCAAAAAGAATTTGATATTCAAGCGACGGTGAAAGAGAATACAGATTCAAATGCAAAGCTTAATTATCTTGACCCTCAAACCAACAAAAATTATATCCCTTTTGTAATCGAAGTCGCAGCAGGGTTAAATCGCGGGATTATTGCTGTTCTCAATGAGGCCTACACAGAAGAAGATCTTGGAGATGGAAAATCACGCGTGGTTTTGAAATTGAAAAAACATCTTTCTCCGATTAAAGTAGCTGTTGTCCCTCTTGCAAAAAACAATGAACAAATTGTTGCACTCGCAAAGGATGTGAAAAATCGTCTTCAAAAACTCGGGCTGGGTCGAATTTTATTTGAAAATACGGGGAATGTAGGGAAAGCCTACCGACGTCACGATGAGGTTGGAACACCTTTATGTCTGACAATTGATTTTGAATCACTGGAAGAAAAGCCTGCGACACTTACTGTGAGAGACCGCGATACGATGGCTCAAACACGTGTAGCAATTTCTGAAATCGAAAATTATGTGAAGGATTTTTTCCATGAAGAATCGGAATAAACAACATGTTATTATTGGGGCAATTTCACTTCTCTTTTTATGGGTCGGTTTTGCATATTTGAAGCAACCAACTCAAGTTAAAGGAAACGAATTAATCGCGAGCTTTGATGATGCAACGGGGCTTCAAGAAGGCGCAGATGTGCGTTTGAGTGGGGTGAAAATTGGAGAAGTTCTTCATGCAAAACTTGATGACGATTTTCGGTCG
>JAFGXE010000026.1 GCA_016936785.1 Alphaproteobacteria bacterium | reverse complement strand
CACTCAGGAATGAAACGAGATGCATCAAATCTTGTTGAAACAATGAAGAAAAAACTCCATGTGATTCAGATTGCTCGCGATGGGGGGTTGCGCGCTATCACCGCTGTAGTATAAAAAAAGGGCTTTTGGCGATCTTCTTCCGTTTTTGCATGATTTTTATGTCCTCATGTAGGTCGACGGGATAAAAACATTGAAAACGAAAGTATCTCATCCAAAACCATATCAATCATTTTTAAAATGATTGATATTTCCCTGTTTTTTTAAAAGACACTTATTCACTTACACTCTTTTTAGTTTTTCTCTGAAGGAAATGGATTTTGTAAGATCGAATTTTGGGTTGAGTTTTTTAATTATTATGGATAACTTTCTTATGAAATAGCAAAGGATTTAAAATGAAAAAATTAGTTGTTTTTCTTCATGGGTTTGGGGGAGATAAAAACGAAAATAAAGAAGCCCTTATTCAAATAATGGATTCATTTCCTAGTTGGGATTATATTGGAATAGATGCTCCTTTTTCTTCTCAGAGAGATCGTGGTGGATTCGCTTGGCATCCTATTACAAATACGCGACCAAGAGAATATGTTCTTAATGATGGTAAATTAGATGATTCTTTGGCGTTTTTGAAGCATAAAATTTTAGAAGAACTTTCTAAAAGAAGTTTGTTGTGGAAAGATCTTATTTTAATTGGGCGTTCTCAAGGATCTTTTGTAAGTATTCTTTTGGCATCTCAAAGTGAGACTCCTTGTGCAAAAGTCATTTGTTTAAGTTCTCGTTTCCTTGAATGTGAACAGCTTAAGTTAAATTCATATCCTCCTATTGTGTGGTTTGAAATGGAAGAAGAAAAACAAGACGCTTCGAGGGAGAAATTGGATGTTTATAAGAGTCTTCAAAAAAGAGGTTTGAGGATTAAATATTTGATTGGAAAAAAATCAGATCATGAGTTAATTAGTTCTGAAACAGCAGATCAAGTTATTTCTGAACTCAAAAATCTTGAGAATTAAACCTTTTTCACATACACATGAGCGTGGTCATCGGGTTTTTGGTAGTAGTTTTCACGTTCATGGATTTTTTCAAAGCCATGTTTTAAGTAGAGGTTATGAGCACTGATATTTTTTGCACGGACTTCAAGGAAGATTTTATGGTTTTTTGAGACACTTTTTTCTAAAGCGAGGAGGAGGGCGTCTGCATAGCCATGGCGGCGGAAAGCAGGGAGTGTCGCAATACGTAAGATTTCAGTTTCATCTCCGACCGTTTGTGCAAAAATAAATCCTATCGGAAAGCCATCATGTCCAACGACGAATCCAAATCCACCAACATTTGTCAGAGAGGTGAAGTCTTCTGTTTTCCAAGGGTTTTGTGGAAAGCAAACCGCATCGAGTCCCGAAAGAATCATGAGATCGTCAAGATGAATTTTTTTCAGAAATGGGTTTTGCATAGCATGTGTTTCCGTATGTTGGGGTGAGATCTTTTTTCTCTCGGTGAAAGGCTTCTTTCATCAACTGAGGTGTGAGTGGTTTTTCGTTGTTTTCTTGGAGGTCAAAATTTTTCCAGGCCTCACCGTAGCGAATTGAATCTGGGTTGTCGAGAAGAATTTGTTGGAGATCACTCTTCGTTTGAGGAAGTGGATTAAAAATTATTTTATTGTTTTCAAACTTAGCAAAAAAAGCATCATTCTGAGTGCGGGTAAAAGCAATTAAAGCTTTTTTTCTTTGAGGAAAAGCATAAAGATCAAATGTATCGAGACCATAGGCAGGACAATTCAGTGCAATAGCAAGACCTTTGGTAAAGGCGAGCCCTGTGCGAAGACCGGAGAAAGATCCTGGTCCTTTAAGCACACAAATTTCACTCAGGTCTGTTTTTTTTATTTGAGTCTCAGTGAGAATTTTATCTGTATTTTCAAATAATGTTCGAGACAGAGGAAAGGGACATTCTTGATGGGCGAGAATTTCTTTTTCGTCTGCTAAAGCGACAAAGTAAGGTTGTATACATGTTTGAATGAACAATTGTTTCATGGTTGCTTTCTTTTTCTTTCCTGCGTATATTAAAGAGTATGCCAACACATGTCTATAAAAAACATGATTTTCCTTGTCGCCTTCCTTTAGATGAAGGGGTGCTTCCGCATTTGACTTCTGCTCTTTTTGAGGTGGCTGTTCAACCGATGATTCTTCTTGATGCTGTCGGGCGGATCCGTTCGGCTAATCGTGCTTTTCTCAAATTGCTTTCAAAACGTGAAGAAGATATTTTAAAAAAAGGATTTTCCTCTCTTCTTGAGGGATATGAAGACAAACAGTCTGTGTATCAAAAATTTATGGAAAATTTACTCAAGTATGATAAGTGGGAGGGCGAGCTTATTCATCGTCGCGATTCGGGCGAGCTCATTCATGGGCAAGCTTACTTCTTTGCATTGGACTATCCGAAAGATGCCGCATCGTATTATATTGGATTTTACCACCAGACAGAAGTTCCTCCGCAATCATTGGATGAAAAATTACATCTTCATATGGATCGGACGACGCATTTAAACACAACCCCTATTTTCTTGGAAAAGTTGGCGCATACGATTTTGCGTGAAAAAAAACGTGGCGGTGTATTGACTGTCTTTTATCTCGATATTTACCAGATGGGGCATTTTAATGAAACCTATGGTTTATTGCGCGGAGATTGTCTCCTTCACAATTTTTCTGAGGCTCTTGGTCAAGCGCTTCCGAAAGATTCTTTGCTTTCTCGTGTTGGGGGGGATTCATTCGCTTTTGTTTTACATGATCTTAGAAACCACTCTGAAACACATCGTCAGCTTGAGGACATTTTAACAAGTGTTGAAGAACATACACATTTTCGGACAGATCTTTCGATGCCTATTCTTCATATTGGTGGCGCAAGTTATCCAGATTCTGGAGATGAGGCACAAACACTTTATAAATATGCTAAACATGCTTCTGATTTAGCGCGTGCACATCCGACAACACATGTTGTCTATCACAAGAAACAAAGAGAGTCTTAAATGCGTGTGTTGTTTCTTGGAGATATTTTCGGACGCTCGGGACGTGAAGCAATTTCCCGAGATCTTTTACCGCTTAAAAAGAAAGAAAAAATCGATTTTGTTGTGGCCAATGGGGAAAATGCTGCGCATGGTTTTGGAATAACAGAACGGATTGCAAAACAACTTCTTGATGCTGGGATTGATGTTCTGACAATTGGAGATCATGCGATTCACCGCAAGGAAAACCCGAGCGATCATCCACGTTGTGTTGTTGCAGGAAATTATCAAGAAGGTAAGTTTGGTTCTGGCTATAAAGTTTTTGAAAAAGAAGGGCAAAAAATTGCTGTGATTTCTTTGCTGGGTCGTGTGTTTGTTGAAACTGATAAAAAGAAAATCACGAATCCTTTTGAGATGTTTGATCAGATTTATGCGGAAATTAAAGATCAGGTTGATATGATATTTGTTGATTTTCATGCCGAAGCGACAGGTGAAAAGCAGGCGTTTGGATTTCATGTTGATGGGCGTGCGACCGTTGTTGTGGGGACTCATACGCATGTGCAAACGAGTGATTTAAAAATTTTACCAAAAGGGACAGGGTATTTGACAGATCTTGGGATGTGTGGCAATCACATGTCTGTTATTGGTGCCGATATTGAACGTGCCCTCACGCATCATCTTCCAGGTGTACAACGCACGCATCTTCAGCCTCAAGATGGCGACGGTCAGCTTTCTGGGGCGATTTTTGAAATCAAAAATAGTGTTGTTAAGAAAACAAAGCTTGTGAGTCCGAAATTTTAAT
>JAFGXE010000025.1 GCA_016936785.1 Alphaproteobacteria bacterium | reverse complement strand
TCCAACTTCAAACGTTGGAGATGAACACGATCTCTCTCGAGTTGCATTTTTTCTTCTTCTGTTTGTAAATTCATTAACATCTTATTTTTCTCAAATGCAGAAAATTGATCAAAAATAGATCCTGTTGTTTCAAGCGATAAAAGCGGGTTTAATGTGACGCTTTCTGAAAGAGCAGATTGGAGAGTCACTTTATTTTCAGGAACGAGTTCTTCATCTGTATAAACAGGCTCTTCCGATTCGTGTTCAGAAAAATCTTCATAGGGAATATCTGTTTCATCCACAGATTCATCCTGTGCAACAGTCACTTCCAAAGGTGCCTCTTGTGCAAAACTTTGACCGCTCACAAAAAACAAAAAACCAAATAGAAGTAAATATTTAATTCGCATAAATCACCCCTTTTCCTGTCCAACTTTTATTTTGAAGCGTCCAAGACATTTCATACCAACGTACAGACTGAAACGCATTCAACAAAGTTGCCCATTCTCTCAAAGGTATCTTAGAGGAAAATGTAAAATTTACAACCCGAAAGTTTATTGTTGTTGGCGGTTGGTCTGAGGTCTCTTGTAAGGAAATAACCTGTTTTGTCTTTTGAGAGAATGTACGCAAGCGCGCTTCAATATCTTCTTTCGGTAAAATAGGAGGAATATCTCTTGTTTGTGCTTTAGGAAGATCCATCGATACAAAAACAGTCTCCCCATTATTTTCAACAACCATTTTTGCATCAGAGAAATATTCTTTGTGTGCCGTTTTGAAAAAATCAAGAGATCCATCGCGACGAATATACTTTCCTTTTAACTCATTATCTTTACAATTCAATTCTGTAAATTGCCATCCTGGAATTGGATAAGCTAAATAACTGAGACCTTTTTCACAAAGCGTTGCTTGTTCTACAAAGTCAGGAAGACCGTGCCATCCGCCATCATTTTGAACTTTTTTCTCCGCTTTTGTGACAGCAGGCTTCAAGTCTGTTTTACTCTCAGATTGCTTTTTTGGATTTCCGATTTTTTTAGGTTGAAACTTTTTTGAAATATTTTGTTTCGGAACTGGAAGCGGTTTAGGGAAAAATATATCTTTTGTAAAATAAAAACCAATCCCTAAAATTAAAGCAGCGAAAAGAAGATACTTTCCTGACCCGCCTGCAATAGATTGAAGTGGAACACCTTTGACACGATCAAGGAGTTTTCCGACTAAAATCTCTTGCGTGCCTTCAATGCCCCATGTTGCAGGTGCAATTTTATATCCCCAATCTGGCAAAGAAAAAAGATCTTGAAAAGCTTTTTTTGCTTCCTCTTCTTTTTCAAAAAGGAAATCATCTTCCGGTAAGATCAGATTATTTCTAATCACAACCATCCACCATCCTTGTGGAACTTTAAATATCGCAAGCGTTGATGTTTTGTCTTTTAATGCTTGTGCGATTGATAACGTTGCAACAATTTGACCGCTGCGATGCCCCCGTTTAGAAAATCCTAATCCGAACTGAGCAGCGCCTCCAGACTTTGTGCAATAGAATTGCCCCCCTCCAATAATTGAACGCGCTGTACGTTCAATAAAATGAAGCTGTTGACGACCACTCGGAAGTGGTTGCCAAAACAATCCGACGGCATAGTGCTTTCCACCATATTTAAAAATTTGTGGACCTGTTTGTCTCAGTGTCTTTCCTCTCTTTCCTCAAATAGAGTATAACAAACTGAAATCTATAGTCAAATTGAAAAGGATTTTCTATCAAAGATGCACGGGTGCAAAAAGGGTCTCAGTCTTTCCTAAAGATTTTGCCCACAAGCGATCCCCATAACTAAAATGCCACCACTCAGCAGGATAATTTACAAAACCAACAGCAGTCAAAGCATCAAGAAGAATTCTTCGATTTTCTCTTTCAAAATCACTCAGTCGATCAGAATGCGTACGGGTTTTATAAACAAATTCATGTATATCTGTCCCCATATCTAATTCCTTTCCACTTAAATCACAGAGCGTAATATCAACCGCCCCACCTGTTTGATGTCCGCTTTCGCGCTTTGGATCAGCTGTATAAACACGTGCCTTTTGATGAATTTCTTGCTCAGAAAGAACAGGATATAACTTTTTTTGGTGCAAGATTTGCTCTTGAAACTTTTGCTCTTGAAGAGCAAATGTCCGATAGGCTTCGTAGATCATAAAAGTTAAATGCGTAGGCAAATTTTCTTTTGCCTTTTTCAACATTTCGTAAACAACTGACCGTATTTCAAAATGATTCACAACTGAGAGATTAAGAAAAAAACCATCGGATTTTTTAATCTCTGTTAAAGAAGGTGGATTTTCTGTTTCAAGAATTTGAATCATTTTCATTTATCATCATCTATAAAGCGCGAATCACATCATTCACTGTTGAATAAATCATCAGAAAAATAAGAAAACCAAATCCAATATAAGTCAACCCAATTTGAAGTTTTTCAGGAGCAGGGCGTCTAAAAATTCCTTCATACAAAAAGAAAACAATCTGTCCACCATCAAGACCAGGGATTGGGAATAAATTTAACACACCGAGATTCATTGAAATAAAAGCAATAAAAAACAGGAATGCATAAAAACCACTTTCCGCTGCGCGCCCAGACATTTTCGCAATACTAATAAAACCACCAAGCTCTTTTGAAGACCGTTCCCCAGAGATAATTTGCCCAAGTCCGTTGAACATCATTTGAACACTACGTACCATTTCTTTAGCCGTTTCAATACTTGCTTCACCCACACCAACATGTCTGACATTATCCAAGCTTGTGCGCGCAACAACACCTATCTGAGGCATTTTATTTTCACCCATTTCAGGGGTTAAAGAAAGCACAATCACTTTCCCTTCACGATTCACTTCAATCTCAATTGTCTTTTTTTGAAGAAGTACAATTCGTTGTTTGAGATCTTCAAACTTTTTCACTTCTTTATGATCGGCTTTAAGAATTACATCACCGACTAAAAGCCCCGCCTTTTCCGCAGGAGAATTCTGTGAGACTTCATCAATTACAGCTGGTGTTTGGGGAATTCCTTTAAATGCAAACACACTAAAAATCAAAACAAACGCAAGCACAAAATTCATCACAATACCATTAATTGCGAGGAAAATTTTCTGCCAAGGATTCTTTGCATCGAGTGTCTCAGATTTTTTTATCTTTAGCTTTTTATTTTCTTCAACATCCCCTGTTGGAACCTGAACATATCCTCCTAAAGGCATCCACCCAATTTTCCAAACAGTCCCTTTAGAATCTGTCCATGAATACAACGCTTTTCCAAACCCGATAGAGAATGTAATGACTTTCACCCCAATCCGTCGTGCGGCGAAAAAATGCCCCCATTCGTGAATCATAACACACAAACCCAGAACAACTAAAAAACTCAAAATCGTAAAAACCACCTTTAACCCTCCTATAATAGAATAAAAATCACACCGACACAAAATACAAGAAATAAGAAACTATCGAAACGATCGAGCAATCCGCCATGTCCCGGAATAATCTGCCCACTATCTTTCACATTGTGAAGACGCTTAAGGTAAGACTCTAAAAGATCACCCACTTGTGCTAAAACACTCCCACACGTAAGAATCAAAAATCCAAGAAAAGAAACATTTGTCATTTTATATAAGATTGAAATAAGCGGAAAAACATGAATCGCAAAAGCCCCTAAAGTCGCGGTCGTCAACACACCACCGAAAAAACCAACCCATGTTTTATTGGGACTAATAGACGGCGCTAATTTTTTGTCTCCCCATTTTTTTCCAATAAAATAAGCACTCACATCGGTCGTAATAGTCATCAAAAACACAAAGAATATGAGAAACGGCATGTGAGTCATCCAGTCTCCCATAAACAGCAAGGCGAAAAAATACATTGAAAAAACCGCAAAAGTATACAGCGTATTTTTAATGCGTTGAAAATCTCGATGAATCCAAAAATCAAACAGCATCGCAAAAAATGAAATCACTAAAATATCTCTGAAATGGATAATCGAAAACCCTCGCACATCGAGCTCAAAAAAAAGAATAAAAACAAACAAAGAAGCTGAGATAAAATGCGACCACCAAGGAAGACGACGGAGCTCCGTCAACTGACTCACTTCGTAAAAGATCCCAAAACTAAAGATATAGAAAATGATTTTCGCAACATCTGTCGCACCCCCATTAAGCATATCCCAAAAGAAAACACTCCCAATAAAAACGAGAATCAATGCCCCAATAATACGCTGTTGTAGATTTGAAAATTTTTCTAAAAATTTCATCTTATCCTTTTCCATACCGACGTTGGCGTGTTTTAAATTCATCCAATGCATCAATAAGTTTTTCTTTATCCATTTCTGGAAAATTATACTCTGGAAAATAAAATTCACTGTAGCGACTTTGCCAAGGCATAAAACCTGACATGCGTTGTTCACCACTTGTCCGAAGAATCAAATCTGGATGAGGTAAACCTGCTGTCCAGAGATACGATTCAACAAGTGATTCATCAATTTCGTCCGGAGAAACGCCTGCTTTTATAATACGTTTCATCGCATCCATAATCTCAGTGTGCCCCCCATAGTTGAAACAAATATTCACAATCATCCCATCATTATCTTTTGTCTCTTCTTCGAGTTTTTCATAAATCCCAATGACATCTTTTGGTGCTGGCTTATCGCGCAATCCACATAACCGGAATCGAATCTTTTTCAACGTTTCTTTCTTAAAAGCTTTCTGCCCCCAAATACGATTCAGCTTCATTAGCCAAGCCACTTCAAGTGCAGAACGATCAAAATTATCCACACCCATCACCCAAAAAGAAATCACAGGAATTTTCAACTCAATTCCTGCATCAATCAAACGTTCAACCGCATTTGCGCCTTCTTGGTGCCCTTTCATTTCAGGTAAACCTTTTTCACGCGCCCAGCGACGATTTCCATCACAAATAATAGCAATATGCTTAAGTTGCTCTTCCATATTTTTGGAAAATCCTTTCTTACCTTTGGTGATGGCTTGCTCCATCCTTTGTCTCTGGCGAAATTGAAACGCGCTCTTATTAAACAGCCATAATGTCTGATTCTTTATGCGAGAGCATATCATCAATTTCTTTTGTCATTGCATCTGTAATCTCTTGAATCTTTTCACCTTCGCGTTTGTGATCATCTTCAGAAATTTCTTTTTCTTTTTCTGCTTTCTTTAAAGCCTCCATCCCATCACGACGGATATTACGAATCGCATTTTTTGCATTCTCAGCATAATTCCCAGCAGTCTTCACAAGTTCTTTGCGACGCTCTTCTGTTAAAGCAGGCAATGGCACACGCACAAGGGTTCCATCATTTGCAGGATTTAGACCCAATGAGGATTCTTGAATAGCCTTAATCACAGAATCAACCATTCCTTTATCCCAAACACTCACACTAATCAAACGCGATTCAGGTGTTGATAAACTTGCTACTTGATTAAGAGGTGTTTCCGAGCCGTAGGCATTTACTTTGATACCATCAAGCAGATTAATAGAAGCACGTCCTGTACGCAACCCTGTAAACTCATGCTTCAATACATCAATTGCTTTATGCATTTTTATTTTTAAGTCTGATTTAAGTTGATTGAAATCCATGATTTCTCCTTTTTAAAATTTCCTTAGTTTTAACATACTCTTTTCAAAATTTCTATTGTTTTTTTCTACCAAGTCCTTTATGGTAAAACGCGGAAAGGGAAAACCAATGGAACAAAAAATTTTCATCGGCTGTCATGGCGTCATTCAAAAAGAGGGAAAATACTTATTGGGTATCCGTCAAAAAAAAGAACACTCCAAATCAAACGGGAAATATTTTACGGTCGGTGG
>JAFGXE010000024.1 GCA_016936785.1 Alphaproteobacteria bacterium | reverse complement strand
TCTAGCGCCTTGCGCATAAATGTTTCAAAGCCTTTTCCAAGTTTCAAATGGATTGATGTGATTTTAATCATTGCGTCACTCCTTTTTTTGAGAAGGGATTGCTCCCTTATATTCTTAAGATAGATTTTTAAAACACTCCCGACAAGAGTGAAATGACGTTTTCTGATCTTGACTTTTTAGATTGTTTTAGCTATAATCCCCTGCGATTTAAAAAAGAAAATTAAAGATAAAAGAAGTTAATGAAAGAAGTATTCACAGAGATCGGTATCGGAAATTTTTCTTTTATTAATACTCAAATTAATACAGGAAAAGAAGAAGAGCGAGTCATTGGGTTTGTTCCAATGAATCTTAAAGCAATCTACTTTCGTTTTTATTTAGGTTGGATTACCTTTGGAATGACACTTCCTTCTTTGCGATTCCGACCTCACAAAAAGCAAGCAATATTAGAACTCGGAGAAATCAGAATTACCCTTAAGAAAAAATTTAGAATTAAAATTCTCTTTGGACTATGGGGAACAAAAAAAGATAAATAAAAAACTTCAAACACAAAGTTTCGATTATATAAAAATTAAAAAAGGGAAAGTAAAATCATACGACACATCTGTGTCATCCTGAACCGTATGCTGAGCCTGTCGAAGTATTCGCTTAGGATCTAAATGATTTTACGGTTTTTTGGATAGTTGCCGAAAACAATTTCCCAAAACAGAACTCTTGGAGAAGTTAAAATGAAGGAATAAAAAAATGTCAGGACATTCTAAGTGGTCAACCATTCAGCATAAAAAAGGAGCACTCGATAAAAAGCGTGCCAATCTTTTTACAAAACTCGCCCGTGAAATTACCGTCGCAGCAAAGCTCGGTGATTCAAATCCTGATATGAATCCGCGATTACGCCTTGCTATTTCCGCAGCACGAAAAATGTCGATGCCAAGCGATAATATCAAACGCGCAGTTGCAAAGGCTGATGCAGGAAATGGAGAAGGAAATTATGAAGAAATCCGCTATGAAGGATATGGCCCAAGTTCTGTTGCTGTTATCATTGAAACATTAACTGATAACCGCAATCGCACCGCACCAGAAATCCGTTCTGTCTTTGGAAAAAATGGTGGCAATATGGGCGAATCTGGAAGTGTTGCTTTTAGTTTCAAACGCATTGGTCTCATTCTTTACAAAAAAGATATTGCCGACGATGATAAAGTATTTGAAGTTGCCCTCGAGTCGGGTGCTGAAAATGTTGAAAGCGAAGATGAAGGCCACTTTATCACATGCGCGCCAGATGATCTTCATGCCGTGTCGACCGCTCTTGAAAAAGTATTCGGTGAACCTGAAAAAGCAGAACTTTCTTGGGAGCCAATGAACACTGTTTCCCTTTCAGGAGATGCACAAGAAAAATTTGAAAAATTCATTGATCTTCTTGAAGACCTTGATGATGTCCAACGCGTATACACAAATGCAGAATTCGCATAAATTGTCCTTGTAATTAAAACTCTAAGTCTTTATTGTCTTTGACTAAAGAATAAGAGAGGAATTTCCCTTTCTTAGAAAATAAAAGGAAATAAAATGAAAACAATTTTAGCTTTATCTGCTGTTGCACTTCTTTCAGCATGTGGTATGCCAAGTAAAACAGGCCCTGCACTTTTCCAAAAAGTATCAGAATCTGAACTTGCAACAACAAACACAGGATCAAGAGAAGGACGTGCATGTTCTTCAAACATTCTTGGAATTGTTTCTCTTGGAGATTCTTCAATTGAAGCAGCAAAGAAAAATGGTCATATCACACGCGTAGCAAGTGTTGATGCTGATATTACAGCATTCCTTGGTGGAATTGTTTACGGCGAACGTTGTACTGTTGTCACAGGACAATAGTTTCTTAACTTATAAAAAAGCGGAGCATTTGCTCCGCTTTTTTATTTGGATTGGAAATGCATATAATCTTTTGGGTTTGTCCAATCTCCCCCCCAGATAGAAAATCCATGTTTTTTAAATAAAGAAACATAGGGTTCTATCATGCCTATTTGTTTCTGCTGTCTATCTTGAAATTTAAAACTTTCAGGAGGGAAAAACTCCAAAAATGGCGGGAGTTGTGTAAAAGAAGAAGGAAGTCGTCGGATATAAGGGTTTTGCATGGGATTAATATCAATTGCCAACCCGTAACTATGAAGAGAAAAGCTTTCGCGTGCAACTTTTTTTCGGCAGTTAAAAGCGATTGTGTTACGAAGGTTTTTAAGATCAAGGTAATCCATCTTTTCAATCGGAAATTTTTGACGATACAGTTCTTGAAAAATGTGAAGTGTTGACGTCGCTAAACTGTGATGAACAAGTAAAGACCCCGTTCGAATCTTGCCGTTAAAGTCAAAATAACTCATATAAAGAAGCCTCAACTGGCTTAAAGGAAGAGGGCATCCTTTTTCCCAAAGTTTATTTGCAATTATTTGAGATTGTATCTCAGAAGACAGTGGGAGGCTTTTAAAAATTGCTTTTCCTGAAAAAGAAATAAACAAAAAAATAAAAATAAGAAAAATTTTCATATAAACTCCACTTTTCGCGCATGAACTTTTTTGACTTCTCCGCCTTTAAATAACACCTTAAATTCTGTCGCATTCGCTTCGAGAATTTCCCCTTTGCCAAATTCTTTATGGCGAACACTTCTTCCAACAAGCAAACTATTTAAATCTTGAGAAGAGTTTACTGTTTGTGTGATTTTTTTTGCGCGTTCTTGTTTTGATATTTTCTCTTTTGGCGTATACGCATGTTCAATAATTCTTGTCGTTTCTGTTGGCATTTCGCGGATAAAACAAGATGGGAAATTATTCTGTCGACTTCCAAAAAGAAACCGCGAAGCACAATATGAAATAAGCACATCTTTTTTTGCACGGGTCAATCCAACATAAGCGAGTCGTCTTTCTTCTTCGAGTGCATTCGCTTCTATTGCTTTATCATTTGGAAAAACACGTTCCTCCCATGCAGGTAAAAAAACCAAATCAAATTCTAGACCTTTTGAGGCATGCATTGTCATGAGCGAAACTTGATCATCTTCGTTTTTTGAATCCGTTGCGGAAATAAGTGCGATATGCTCAAGAAAATCTTCAAGTGTCGCAAATTTTTTCAATGTGTTCAGAAAGTCCTGTAGGTGCTCAAGACGCATTTCGGCATCAGGCTCTTTACTTTCTTCCCAATATTTAAGGTATCCAGATTCTTTCAAGATCTTTTCTCCCATTTCGGGAGCAGAAAGATGTTTTAAATCTTTTTGCCATTTCGAAATATCTTCTGAAAACTCTTTTAAAATATCTCCTGTTTTCCCCCGAATTTCGCCAAAATCAAGCGCAATCTTTAATCCTTCTAAGAGAGATTTATTATGCAAACTTGATGTCTTTTCAATTATTTGCAAAGCCACTTTCCCGACACCACGTCGTGGT
>JAFGXE010000023.1 GCA_016936785.1 Alphaproteobacteria bacterium | reverse complement strand
CTGTATTGTCATCCAACAGATGCACGTTATGCGCATTTAGTTGGTAAAAAAGCGCATGTGCCTTTATTTAACTATGATGTTGAGATTCATTCATCTGAAGATGTTGATCCCACATACGGAACAGGTCTTATGATGGTCTGTACTTTTGGAGATGTAGAGGATGTCAATAAGTGGAAGAAAGATAAGCTTCCCCTCCGAATTATTCTAACACCAAATGGAAAAATGACAGACCTCGCTGGAGAATTTGAAGGTCTTCCGGTTGAAGAAGCCAAGTCTAAAGTTGTTCAAAAGTTGAAAGAAAATGGATTCATTATTGGCGAAAAGACCGTAAAACAGGTGATTTCCATCGGTGAGCGCTCAGAGCGTCCAGTGGAATATCTTCCGGTGCCTCAATGGTTTGTTAAATGCTCAGATCTAAAAGATGACCTTCTCAAGCGTGTTGATGAAATCAATTGGTATCCAAACTTTCTCAAACAACGTGCAATTGATTGGATAGAAGGCGTTCGCGATTGGAATATTACACGCCAGCGTTCTTATGGTGTTCCGTTTCCTCTTTGGAAATGTGCCGATTGTGGTGAAGTAATTCTCGCGCGCAAAGAAGATTTACCTATTGATCCACGACATACAACATGCCATCTTGATGTTTGTCCAAAATGCGGTAGGAAGCATATTGAGGGTGAACAAGATGTGATGGATACCTGGATGACTTCTTCTGGCACACCGTTAATTAATAGCAATTGGAGTGGATACGAAAAAAGCTTTGGTGATTCGAAAGTCTATCCAATGTCTATCCGTGTTCAAGCACATGATATCATTCGCACATGGGCTTTTTACACAATATTGAAGTCACACCTTTTAACAAATTCAATTCCCTGGAAAGACATTATGATTTCAGGCCATGGGCAGAATGAAAATGGGAAGAAGATTTCTAAGCGTGATATGGAAAAGTATACCGAAAAAGATGGCTATAATCGCTATCAACCCCTTGCTGTGATGCATAAGTTTGGCGCAGACGCTTTGCGTATGTGGGCATCATCATCTCGGCTTGGTATGGATTTAAAATATAGTGAAAAAGATGTTCAAACCGGCCGAAAGACCGTTCTAAAGCTTTGGAATGTGGCGCGATTTGTGATGGGATATCTTGAAGATTTTGAAGTTGACTCACACAAACCTCAAACACAACCGATTGAAGATCGCTGGGTTTTGAATGAACTTCACGATACAATTGAACGCGCGACACATCATTTTGAAAAATATGATTATGCCTTGGCTAAAGAAGCGATTGATAAATTCTTTTGGACGGTCTTGTGTGATCGCTATCTTGAGATGATTAAAGAACGTTTTTGGAATCAAGATCTTTATTCTGATGAAAATCGCTTGAGCGCTATGTGGACACTTTGGGAAGTATTAAGCGCCGTGATTGGTCTCTATGCCCCATTCATTCCTTTTGTGACAGAAGAGCTCTATCAACGGATCTATAAGCCTTTTGAGAAAACAAAATCGATTCATATTACTGCTTATCCTGAGTCGAAAAAAGAATGGCAATCAGAAACCCCTGAAATGGATGTTATTCTCGAAATTCTCTCTCTGGCACGTAAACAACGGACGGAACAGAAAATCGCAAATAGTGTGAAGATGAAAGAGGTGGTGATTGAAGCGCCTCATGTTGATTCTTTAAAACCACATGAGCTCACGCTGTGCTCGGTATTACGCACTACAAAAATCATTTTCTCAAAAGGAGATCAGCTTAGACTCACACTTCAACCAGAGGATCAAAATGATGCTTAAAAACGGTCTATTCGTTCTTTTTGTCTGTTTTTCCGCTCCGGTTTTTGCAGGTCTATTCGGTGGAGATGATGAAATTGAATTTGAGGAAGTGGACAGCAGTGTTTCTGTTATTGACGAAAATGCGGAACCACCTCTTGTGCAGACATTTGATATTATTGGGATTACGCTTGAGGCAACCTATCCTTATATCAAATCATTTGTGCTTCCTAAAAGTGGCTATACTGTCGTTGACGCGGAAACAGTGATTCCAGAGCTTTACAAATATAATTATGAGTATACATGTCGTCAGAAAGGTGCAAAAACACCCAAAGCTATTGAAGGATGTATTCAAGGACTTGCTCAAAAAAACAAAATGTCCTACCTACAGAAACTCAAATTAAAGCGCTTTAAGACGGGAGAAGAAGTCGAAATTTTCTTTACATCCCCTCTCACAAAAAATCTTGTTTATAAAGTAATTTATCGGAATGATGCGAATGAGATCGAGGGACTTCAGATGACGCATGTGTATCAAAAAAATGCAAAGATACGTCTGTTTTGGGATTCTGTTGTTGAAAAGTATGGTAATCCTAATGTCTCCCCAGCATCGTGGTTCAGTGACCCCAGTGATCCTAATCAAGCTAGTATGACTGCGTTTTATGGCAAACTCAAACTTGAGAACATGGCACTTTATGCGGAAGACCAGGCTGAATTAAAAACCTCTGCTCATAAAGAATTTCAGGTGAAAGACTATCGATTTTAAGGCTATGTGATGAAAAAATTAAATGGCTATATTTTATTGTTTTATATCACTGGATGATTTTGTTTATATTTTTAATGCTTCAAAAATTACTTTCCTTAGAACTTAGAACAATAAATATACTTGGAGAACAAATATGGAGAAGTCTCTTCGTTTCTTTAATTGTTTTTTTTTGTCATAATTATTCAAAACACAAGATCCTTCAAACAACTTTGTCTTTATGATAAAATATTTTTTATTTTCAGCCTTATTACATTTTATTTCTTTTTTGAAAATCTACTGAGTTTTACTTAAATTTAAAAACATCTTATTTTCTTTACAAAGACATGTATTAAAAGACAATAACTTGGAACTGTGATTAAACAGAACGCCTCAAGGGCGTATTTTTGTTTTATGGTTGGGGGACTAGGATTGATGAAAACACGCCAACGCGGTTTTCACCCCTGCGGGGCTGAAAAACTATTCGTTTTTCATTCTTCGGCGCTTTAACCACGCGCCTCGCGAACCTGTTCACTTTGTTCACAAGATCCTTTCCTTGTGTCCACTATAAAACAAAAATTCCCCTCAAGGGGATTTTTTGTTTTATGGTTGGGGGACTAGGATTCGAACCTAGACTGGAGGTACCAAAAACCTCTGTCCTACCGTTAGACGATCCCCCAACAAGTGCCACCATTATAAAATGTGAAAATAAAAGTTGCAAGTTAAAAAATAAGGTTTTAAAGTGTTTCCGTTTACTTCATGTTGTTTCATGGTTAGGAAACGACTAAATTTTATAAAAAAATGTTCCGTCCCCAT
>JAFGXE010000022.1 GCA_016936785.1 Alphaproteobacteria bacterium | reverse complement strand
TTTGGCACAAATTTGGCCCACGCTTGACCATGTTCTTTCCCCCGAAGCGATGCGTATTACGCTGTCTGAAGTTCAAATCAGCCCAGACCTTAAAAACGCGACCATTTTTTATATGACTCCGCGGGACGTCAACGCCCTTGAGATCAAACATCTCTTACACGATCGCATTAAAATGATTCGCTATGAACTGGCACAACATCTCACACTCAAATTTAGTCCGCGACTCATTTTTAAAGAAGACACAGTGGAAGACATTGCTGATCGCATTCAGCAACTTCTCAAAGAGAGTGGCGATGTTTGATCTTGGATTTTACGAATTCATCCTTGTTGCATTTGTGCTTTTTCTGATTGTACCAGCAAAAGATTTTCCAAATGTCCTCCGTAAAATCATTCAGTTCTTTCGCAAAATCAAGAATGGCTTTTCCGAAATTATGCAAAGTGTCTCAGCACCTTTAGATGAGTTTGAATCAATCCGCGAAGACATTCGTAAAGAAGCAGATTCTGTAAAAAAATCTCTTAAAGGAAAACCTCGCAAATGAGAGATATTAAAAAACCACTTCTTACGCATCTTCAAGAAATTAAACGACGCCTGTTATTTGGATTAGTATTTTTTCTTGTGTGTTTCGTGGGTGGTTTATTTCTCACAGAGTCTCTCTACCAGTTTTTTATTCATCCCCTTCAAATAAGTTCATTTTCACCCGAGAGCCTCCTTCTCACGAATCTCACCAGCGGGTTTTCGCTTTCAATTCGATTTGGCTTTATTTTTGCCTTCGTTTGTAGTTTTCCTTTTTGGCTGTTTCAAATTTGGCGATTCGTTCTTCCTGCTCTAAAGAAAAAAGAGCGCCTTCCATTTATGCTTTTTCTTTCTGTTGCCCCGTTTCTTTTTTTTATTGGTGCGGGATTTGCGTATTTTGTGATTACCCCCCTTGCTTGGGATTACCTACTGTCTTTTTATGATCTTTTTGCACAAGGAAACCTCCCTGCAAAATTAACTCCCCGCGTTGAAGACTATATTAATTTGATGTTGTCATTTTTGATGACATTCGGACTCGCGTTTGAGTTGCCAGCAATTCTCATTTTGTTGATGAAGCTCAAAATTCTTTCCCCTCAAGTTTTAATTCGATCGCGACGCTATGTAATTATTGCAATCTTTACTGCTGCCGCGATTCTCACACCACCCGACGTACTCTCACAAATCCTTTTGGCCGTCCCGCTTATTCTCCTTTATGAAATGGCTATTTTCTTTGGCCGGAAAATGTGATATAATCTTTGTATGCGGATTTTAGGTTTTCTTTTTCTGAGTTTTTTTTCGCTCTCTAGTTTTGCGCAAATTCTTGTGCAACAAGGAGACACGCTTTATTCCCTTTCCCGTCAACATGGAATTTCTGTCTCTGAGATTCAAGCCCTTAATCATCTCTCTGATTCGAATTTAAAAATTGGACAGACACTTCTCATTGAAAAATCAATTTCGTCTCCTTCTTTTCAAGAACCGAAAGGTATTACAACAGTAAAACAAGGCGAAACGCTTTCCCAAATTTCTCAACGCACAGGAGTTTCCGACACTTATTTGATTCGTCTAAATGCTCTTACACCTCCTTATGCACTCCGTGAAGGCCAAATGCTTAAACTCAAAGATAACTTTCCTATGCCTCAGTATTCAGCAAACAAAACGCACATTGTACAACAAGGCGATACACTTTTTTCAATTTCTAGAAAGTACGCTATTTCCGTTTCCGAAATTAAAAATCGCAATCAACTCACAGACAACACTCTAAAAATTGGACAAGTCTTGGTTCTTGGAGAATCATCAACCCCCTCTTCTCCGCCTCAAATCAAACCCCCTCAAATTCTTCCTTATGATACCCCTGTGAATTTTTCTGCGCCTCTACAAGGAAAAATAATTTCTTCCTTTGGTGTGAAATCAAATGGTCTCAAAAATGAAGGAATTAATATCGAATCGGCAAAAGGCACACCTGTTTCAGCGATTGAAAAAGGCATTGTGGTTTATCTTGGAAATGGGATGAAAGGACTCGGGAATGTTGTTATTCTGAAACACTCTCAGAACTATACAAGTGTTTATGCACACCTTGACCAAACATCAGTTTCCTATAATGATATTCTGAACAAAGGAGATGTGCTTGGCACCGTAGGACTTTCTGGAAAAGTCACATCGCCACAACTTCACCTTGAGATTCGCCAAAAAATATCCCCTAAAAATCCACTAAAGCTCATTGATTTTCAATAAGATAAGTCAATGTCTATGTTTGAATGCTTGACAGCGGAGATTTTTTTTAATACATTTGGGGCGATTACGCGTCTCTGACGCTTTTTATAGAAAAGAAACAGAAGGAATTTAAATATGTCTACACTTGCACTTGTACAAAAAATTGTTGCAGAAAAATTGAACGTTGATCTTGAGAAAGTTGTTGAAAATGCATCTTTCACTGATGATCTTCAAGCAGACAGTCTTGACACAGTTGAACTTGTTATGGAATTCGAAAAAGAATTTGGCGTAACAATCCCAGACGAAGAAGCTGAAAAAATTAAAACAGTTTCTGATGCTGTTAAATTTATCGATTCTCACAAAAAATAAGAGTCAAAAACCCGATGCGACGAGTCGTAATTACAGGGGTTGGACTAACAACCCCTCTCGGAGTTGGTCAGAAGATCAATACCGAAAACCTTTTTAATGCCCGTTCTGGGATCAAAAAAATTTCCTCTTTTGACACCACAGACTTTGCATGCAAAATTGCAGGGCAAATTCCACTTGGTGATCAACCGGGTGAATTTAACTTTGATTCTGTCGCCGATTCGAAAGAACGTCGTCGTATGGATGACTTTATCGTTTATGGGCTATCGGCAGCCGAAGAAGCAATAAAAGATTCTGGATGGCTTCCTAAAACAGAAGAACAACAAAATCGCACAGGCGTTCTTGTTGGATCTGGTATTGGTGGATTGAAAACACTTTATGATTACTCAAAGGTTCTCTCAGAAGAAGGACCACGACGTGTCAGCCCATTCTTTATTCCAGCTTCTTTAATTAATTTACTATCTGGTCATATTTCAATTCGCTATAGCCTCAAAGGCCCAAACAGTTCTGTCGTCACAGCTTGTGCAACAGGAACACACGCGATTGGTGATGCTTCTCGCTTGATTATGTTTGGTGACGCAGATGTGATGGTTGCAGGAGGTGCAGAAGCCCCTGTAAACGAACTCGGTGTTGCTGGTTTTATCGCAGCACGGACACTTTCAACCAAATATAATGACACCCCTGAAACTGCTTCTCGTCCATGGGATAAAAACCGCGATGGTTTTGTGATGGGAGAAGGCGCTGGAATCCTCGTGCTTGAAGAATATGAGCACGCCAAAAAACGCGGCGCTAAAATTTATGGTGAAGTGATTGGTTATGGTCTTTCAGGAGATGCGTATCATATTACATCCCCTGCTCCAGACGGCAACGGCGGACGTCGTGCTATGGAAAATGCCTTACGCAATGCCAAATTAAATACACAAGATATTGACTACATTAATGCACATGGAACATCAACACCTGTTGGCGATATGCTAGAATTCAATGCGGTCAAAACACTCTTTGGAGAAAACCTTAAAAAGGTTTCCATGTCTTCAACAAAATCTGCAACTGGACACCTTCTTGGTGCAGCAGGAGCCGTTGAGGCTATCTATAGTTTGATTGCTATGCAAAAACAAACAGCACCGCCAACTTTAAATTTGACGGATCCGGAAGAAGAAACAATTGGGTGCGACCTTGTCCCTCTCGTGGCAAAAGAACGGAAGATTGATATTGTACTTTCAAATTCATTTGGATTTGGTGGCACAAACGCTTCAGTAATCTTTAAAAAGGTTTAACCTCTGTGAAAAAAAAGCTTATGCTTTTAATTAGAACGGGAATCGTCTCTCTGACGATTCTCTTTTTAGCCCTTTTCTATCATTCTGATTTGAGAAAAGGAAAAACTGTTCGTATTTCAAACGGTGCAACCTTTTCTGGAATTACCCAACATCTTCGCGAACGCCACATTATTTATTCAACATTACTTTTTAAGTCTCTTGTTTATGCAATGGGGGAATCTCATTCTCTTAAATCCGGAACCTATTTTTTCCCCGCTAGATCATCTTTATGGACGATATACCACACCCTCACAACAGGCCAAACAACTTTCGCACGCGTGACGATTCCAGAAGGATTTAGTGTTAAACAAGCCATTGAACGCCTCGAAGCAAACCCTGATATCTCTGGAGAATGTCCGCAGGATATTCAAGAAGGGTCTCTTCTTCCTGAAACTTATTTCTTTGAACCGATGTCTTCTTGCTCTGCTCTTGTGTCACAAATGAAACGCATGATGGATCGCGCCTTAGATGAAACATGGGAAACACGCGACCTCAATCTTCCCCTTAAAGATAAAAATGACTTCCTTACTCTTGCTTCTATTGTGGAAAAAGAAACAGGGATTGAAGAAGAACGCCCTCTTGTTGCCTCT
>JAFGXE010000021.1 GCA_016936785.1 Alphaproteobacteria bacterium | reverse complement strand
CTCGAACTTCGAATTGGATGGCACAACCCTTTGTTATTCCTTGAAAAAGCCGTTTGATTTGTTGTTCGAAATTGATGATGTTCGCAAGTGGCGACCCCAACGGGATTCGAACCCGTGCTGCCGGCTTGAAAGGCCAGTGTCCTAACCGCTAGACGATGGGGTCATAATATTTATGTGCCAAAAGGCTCGGGTATTATAAGACATTCTTTTGAAAAATCAAATACTTTTTTGTTTGAGTTTATTTACTTCTTGGAAGGTTTAAAAATTTGTATAAAGATTGGAAATAAGAAGATTCTCAAACTTAATGCAATGAGTATTGAGGTTTGCAGAGAATACAAGTCTGCAAGCCAGCCAAAAAAGAGAGAGGAAATTGCGTATAAAAATGCCCCAGAAACATTAAGCAAAGAAAGTTGTGTTGCGCGTTCTTTTGAAGAAAGGTGATGTTGGATAAGAGATTGTTCTCCCATCTCAAGAATTGGACTCATTGAGTCGGCTCCTTTAAAAATAATCAGCATGGCTGGAGAAGGAAAGATAAACGAGAGCCCCCCAATGAAAGTGCGAATAGCTTCAAAACCAACAAATGTTTTTAAGTACCCAAATTTCTTTGAAATAAAGTGAGATGTTTTTGAGGCAGCGCCAGAGACGAGATCAAAAAATCCGAAAAAAAGACCTAGTCCTGATTGAGAAAAAAAATCCCGGTAAAATGTATTGACTTGGGAAAGCCCACCAAACAGAAAATGAAAACGGAAAAGACGTTCAATGCTGAGCCATTTCAATTGGCGATTCTCAAAAAAGACCGCAAATGTTCTCTTTAAATGTTGATAAGTTTCCTTGAGTGAATGATGCACATGTTTGTGATGTTGAAAGGGATTAAAAATAAATGGAATTAAAATGAGGGAAAGGCCAGATGCCATGATACAGAAGTAGAGGAGGCTATCAAGGCGTTCATAAAGTAGAATCGATATGAGAATAACAAGCGTGCCTCGAAAGAGGTATCCCCAGCTGTAGATATTTCCGTAAACTTTATGAAAAAGATTTTGTTTTTTCATATGAGCTAAAAGATCAAAGAGTAGGGGCGCAGTGCTTGCTTGTCTCAGTGCAATCGAGAGTGCCCGAATAATTGCAAAACTCCAAATAAAGATCATGCCATGTGTGATGCTGAGGGTGAGTGCGATGTAAGAAATGAAATTAAAAAATGACCCGAGAAAATAACTGGCTTTTCGTCCGAGGATGCGATCGGCAAGAAATCCTGTGAAAAGATTAAAAAACGATGTCATGACTTTATTTAATGCCATAACTTGAGACACAACTAAAAAAGAATTTGTTCGTTCATAGAGAAAAATCAGTGTGAAAAAATAAAAAGGGAGAAAGTTTGTGAGTAGAAATGACCCTAAAAAAAGAGGAATGCTTTTTTTAATCTTTCTTTCATTCATTTGTGCTGACTTTTCCATGGAGGAAAGTGTATCACAAAATAAAAAATCCCGCAATGCGGGATTTTTGGATAAGTGTATAATAAAAACTTATCGTTTCGAGAACTGGAAGCTTTTACGAGCTTTTGGTTGTCCAGGTTTCTTACGTTCAACACGACGGGCATCACGTGTCACCAATCCTTCTTTTTTCAAAGTAGAACGAAGCGTTTCATCAAAAAGAAGAAGGGCTTTACTAATGCCATGTCTAATAGCTTGTGCTTGTCCAGATTTTCCACCGCCTTGCACTGTTGCTTTAAGGTTGAATTTACCAAGTTTATCTACAAGAGCAAAAGGTTGGTTCACAATCATTTGAAGAACATCGCGTTCAAAGTACTCAGGCATCTTTTTGTCATTGATACTGATTTCGCCTTTTCCAAGACTAATCCACACGCGTGCGACAGATTCTTTTCTTTTTCCCGTTGCATAATAACGTCCAAGAGAATCTTGTTTTGCTTTTTCTACTACTTTTTCAGTTGTTGCTGTCATTAGTTTTTACTCCGTGAGTTCATAGGGTGCATTTCTTTAAAATTAATCATCTCAGGTTTTTGACCTTCGTGTGGATGTGCTTCACCTGTATAAACATGGAGTTTGCACATTTGATCACGACCTAATGGTGATCTTGGAATCATGCGACGCACAGCATTTTCAAGAACGCGTTCGCCTTTGCCATCTGCGAGAAGCTTTTCAGCTGTTGTTTCTTTAATTCCACCTGGGAAACCTGTATGGCGATAATATTTTTTATCTGTGATCTTCTTTCCAGAAATTGCAATTTTATCTGCGTTGATAATTACAACATGATCACCACAGTCCATACTTGGTGTATAAATGGGTTTATGTTTTCCGCGAATATGTTTAGCAGCAAAAGATGCGAGACGTCCAAGCGTGAGATCTGTCGCATCAATCATCCACCACTTTGCAACACAATCTTTTGAGCAAGCAGAAAAAGTCTTCATTTCAGTGTCCTTTTTTATTTATAAGCACCGCGATTTTGGCGGAATTAAAACCGAGAGTCAAGTAAAAAGTCGTTTTTTCAGTGATAAAAGATCCTGCCAAGCTTCTTTTTTACGAATTGGTGTCCGAAGAAGGTAAGAAGGATGAAAGGTTGGAAGTGCCGGAATACCAAGGACTTCAAGCCAACATCCACGCAATCGCGTGATCCCATCTGTTCGATTTGTGAGAGATTGCGTCGGAACACCTCCGAGAAAAAGAATCGCACGCGGACGTATTAAAGAGATCTGTCTTTGAATAAAAGGAAGACAAAGCGATATTTCTTCTTGTGTAGGCGGACGGTTTCCTGGTGGACGCCAAGGTAAAATGTTTGAAATATAAGTATTTTTTTCACGAGAAAGTCCAATAGAATGAAGCATTTGATCCAGAAGTTGTCCAGATACCCCTACAAAAGGACGACCGAGTCGATCTTCATCTGCGCCAGGCGCTTCCCCAATGCACATAACGAGTGGAGAATCTGTGATACCTTCTCCAATGATGGTGTGCTTTGCATAGCGCTTGAGGCCACATTGTGTAAAATTTTCAAGAGCAATTCGGATATCTTCAAGAGAAGATAAGTCTTCCGAAGAAAGCTCAAGTGGCTTTTCTACGATATTTTCTTCCGACATAGTAGGTGTTTTAAGTTGTTTTTTCCCCCAGGTCTCAAGTGGTTGTGGATAATCTGTTAATTTTTCACTGACACCAGACTCTTTAAGGAAAGAATCAAGAAATTGATTTTTTTTATTGTTCATATAAAAAGTTTATTGCTTTTTCTAAAAAAATCAAGTAGAATGGGCGTCGAGAGCTAATTATTCGCAAATATAACCAAGGAGAAAAATAATGAAAGCACTTAAATTACTCGGTGTCGCAGCCCTTACTTCATTGCTAGTTGCATGTGGAGGAGACGACATGAACTCAACTCTCGGCGAACCAATTGACGGAATCGATGTTGGAACAGCTGAAGATTTCGCAGCACGTGTTGGTGCAAAAGTATACTTTGATTTCAACATGTATGATCTTAAAACAGAAGCACGTGATCTTTTGAACGTTCAAGCTGAATGGTTGAATATGTACACAGACGTGAACGTAACAATCGAAGGTCATGCTGACGAACGCGGAACACGCGCATACAACCAAGGTCTTGGATCACGCCGTGCGAACGCTGTGAAAACATACCTTCTTGAACGTGGTGTTAACGCAAACCGCATTAAAGTTGTTTCTTTCGGTGAAGAAAAACCTGAAGCAGCTGGACATGATGAAGAATCATGGGCGAAAAACCGTCGTTCTGTAACAGTTGTTGCACAATAATTGTTTAAGAAATAAAAAATAATCCCGCAATTTGCGGGATTATTTTTTTGTTTATTAGTAAACGTATGTTTTCCTCAAAATTCTGCTTGCGTCTGATTAATCTCTTCTTTAGTATGGGAAAAAGGAAAGGACAGTAGTGACATGGCAGACCAAAATTCAAATATTTCTTTTGGACTCTCTTCGCGATTTTTATTCGTCGTTGCTGGTGTCTCTATTCTGTCAAATTTAGTTCTTATTTTTGCACTGCTTAATTTTTTCCCGCTTCGAAAATTACAAAGTTTCTACCTCGATTCTCAAGATATTTCAGAAAAAACAGTTTATGTCCAACCTTTTAAATTGCCCAAAGAAGAATCGAAAGTCCAAGAAAAAGTAATTAAAAATTTGATTCGTCAATATGTTTTAGAACGAGAACGAGTCACAACAGATTTTTATCTTCTTGAAACACTTTGGGGAGAAGAAAGTCCATTACGCTTTATGTCTTCGCGTTCTGTTTATCAAGACTTCATGCACTCACCTCTTTATAAGCAAGTTTATCTATTGGGAAATCCAAAACAAAAGAGTCGTTTTGTTGAGATTGAACACATTGATTTTCAACCTACACAAAAGCACTGGATTGTTGAAGGTCGTGTTGTTGATTATCAAGAGAATGGAAAAATGACACAAGATTTAAAAATCCAGTTAAAAGCAGATTTTTCACCGAATATTCAACGGATGTCTTATTCAAATCAATTCAAAAATCCATTTGGATTTGTGGTCTCGGCATATGAATACTTGCGTCGACCATCG
>JAFGXE010000020.1 GCA_016936785.1 Alphaproteobacteria bacterium | reverse complement strand
CTCTGTGGTTTGGGCTTATTTTTTATGGATACAGACATCTTTCTCTCCCTCTTGAATTTCATGAAACACGCGTAAAACTTGTTCAGTCCGGACTTTCCCAACAACTCAAGTGGTCTTATGCGCAGTTGGAAAATAACTTTAATCTTCATCTTAATCTTTCTCAAGAAGGCGCGCCAGCAGATATTATTATTTGGCCTGAAAGTGCCGTTGCTTTCGATTTGGTTAACGATCTTCACTACCAAAATAAAATAAGAGAAATACTCAAAGACGACCAAGTCCTTATATCGGGTTTCATCTATCATGAAGAAAGCGCATACAATAGTCTCGGTGTTTTTACAAAAAATACCGGCTTAAATGGACTTTATCATAAACACCACCTTGTGCCCTTCGGAGAATATATCCCTTTAGCGAAATATCTGCCTCTTGAAACTATCGCGCGTGGCATTGGCGGACTTGCGCCCGGAAAAGGCGCTAAAACACTTTACCTTCCGTTTAATTTTCCTTCTGTCTCCCCAGCAATTTGTTATGAAAGTATTTTTTCGAATCAAATTATAGAACACGCACATCCACCAGAATGGATTCTCATTATTACAAATGATGCTTGGTATGGAAACTCTCGTGGCCCCTATCAACATCTTGCAGAAGCGCAACTCCGCGCAATCGAAGAAGGTCTTCCTGTTGTTCGTGTGGGATACAATGGCATCTCCGCGATTATTTCTCCCACCGGAAAAATACTCGAAGAAATCCCTCTTGGAAAACAAGGTATTCTTGTTCACAAGATCCCGAAACGCTTACCGTAATTTTCGCTGGGAAATCTCAAGAACCGAAAGCTTTTGAAAAACATTTTCAGGATTAACCTCAAAAATAACTTGCTTTTTTTGCGTCATCCCCAAAACATTGAGTTGACCTTCTTCAACAAAGATATGATATTCTCCTGGTTGTATTTTCTCAAAAACATAATACCCCTCTGCATCTGAAATTGTTTCAGCAACCTTATCTTCTCCTTTATACAGATAGAGACGCATTCCTTTTAAAGGATAAAGAACTTTATCCCGATTAATCTTCACTTCTCCTTCCGTAGATCCGAGCTGAATTGCAGGCACACGCACTTCCGTCACAACACCCGCACGTGGCATAACAGTCACTTTTTCATCTTTTGGAAAATAGGAAATATCCTGAAGAGATTCGTCTTTCAGTTTAACATTCGCCAATTGATAGGGACTTAAGCCCTTCACAAAAGTATATTGCGGATCTGTTGTGCGTAATTTTGCGGAAGAGCCAGTCATCTCATACGTGGCATTTGAAAAAACCTCTTCATCATCATTGTATATTCCATCGTAGTTTGCATCTAAATAACTTGACGTGACAAGCGCCCCTTGTTGAGCACGACCTGATTCATCCAGAAAAATCTCCCCTGTGACAGGATTATGTAGAATACTTGTATTATAAGCGACAGAAAATGTTTCATCCCCTTCTGAACTTTGGGAATACCCTGCACTCATTGTTCCAAAAGAAAAGCGCCGAGAAACATTTCCATAGTAAATATCTTTTTCGTTTCCGGTTAATTCATGTGTCCGAGTCCATCGTGTTTGAAACGTAAGAAAACTTGATTTTCGCCAATCTAGCCCAATTGAATTACTTTGAAGATCGCGGTGGTCAAAATCGTAGCGACTTTCTCCACGCAACATAAACCGCCCCAGCTGAATATTCATATAGCCCACACCAACATTCTCCTTAAGCCCACTAAATGATTTCTTTTGGCGTGACTCAACGGAAAGATGAAGACGCCACCAAGACAAGGAAAGACGATGGGTGATTTCAGAGTACTTCTCCCCTGTAATGGATGTTGCTTGTTTTATTTGAGATGAGAACGGAAGCGAAAGAAGAAACGGAATTGGCAAACGTCCACGCACCTGGAAAGAGGAAAGACTCTCCATATAATAAAGATCCAAATAAGATTTTTCTGTTTTAAGGCCATTAAATTCACTATGTTCAATATAAAAATTAAGATTAGAAAAATTTGCTTCAGCAAGTCCTTCAAGTGCAGGAGAATCCGACCCATCTCCCCATGCTGTTGATAAACCAAAACGGAAAACAGAAAATCCTGTTTTTACCCCCAACATTCCGCGCGACTGACTACGTTCTTGAATATAGGGTTGCTCTTCAACAGGATCAAATAAAACAAAGCCTGATGTCACAGCGAATGAATCTGACAAACCATATTCAAAGTAAAATCCTGCACGTCGTCCAATTAATCTTTGGTCATTCAAAGGAAAAACAGGAACAATATCTTCCTGTGCAAAAAGTCGATACGAGAATTCACCGGCACGCACAGACGTTGGAGAGAGATAAACAGAGCGTTCTTCTTCTTGAATTTCTCCTTGAGGACCATAGAAAATAAGCTTAAATTTATTGAGCCCCATTTCCATAGGCAATGAATCGAACTGATAAAGACCTGTTCCCTCACTTTGGTTAAAATCCATCAAAACGTTATTGCGGTAAACTTCCACATCCCACCCTTCTCTAAGCATCCCTTGAAGTTTTAGATTTCGATGAACAGCATTCCCCTTTTCATCAAATGTCGAAATATTCACACCCCGACCAGAAATAGGTGCTGCAATTAAATTCATTTCATAAGCAACAACATCTCCTGCTTCGAAAAACTTTCCAAACCCCATAAAGTCTCCTTGAGGACGATAACGACTGAGATTCACACGCGCATATTGATCGTCTGAGCCCGTATTTCCATAAAAGTTAAAAGCACTATCTAAACCAAATAAAAGATGATTTCCTGAAATTGTATACGACGTATTCTCTGTTTCATTTTCAACATAATTATACCTTTGATGTGAAATCCCAATATCTAAAAAAGGCCAGGTAAAATTTTTATCTGTTTCAATATAAGGATCCTCATATGAAAATTCTTGAAACTTTCGTTTTTGCAGAAGCTTTTGACGTTTTTCGCGCGCCAACCTCTCTTCAAATGGTAAAGGTTCTAAAGACTCAACATTAATAGTCAACTCAGATAAGTTAATATCCGTCTCCAAAGGAAATATCTTTTTCAAAAAAGACGTTTTAAGATAAATTTCATTCTCTCCCCAAAGAGCGTCCTCTGACTTAAGATCTATTGAATACCCATCTGCTTTAAGTGTTCCTTCTTTCATATTAAGCTCAAATGCACGATTTTCACGCATAAACCATCCCTTAGAAATACCCGTTTCTGTGTTAGTATAAATCGGGAATTCCAATGCATTCATCATATCGGACATTGGAAAATAAAATTCATTTTCTTGCCCTTGAACAGGAAAAGCCTTAAAGCCATCCGTCAAATTGAAAAGCTTCATTTTTGCGCCAAGAATATAGTAGTCATCCCGATCAGAAAGATCCGTTTTAACAAAAACAGAGTCTGCCGCAAACAACGGGAGACTCTGAAAGATTAAAAGAAAAAAGCAAAGAAATCGAATAAACACTAATTAATATCCAGCTCCTGTTCAAATTGAATATCTGGCGTATCTTCTTTATCTCCTATAAACTTTACAAGAAGTGTTTCACCTTTAAGATCTTTCATCTGAACTGGAATATTTCTTTTCTGAAGAGAGACGTCCACACTGCGTTCAAAGATATTTGGATAAAGCGTTACATTTTCAAGACGTCCAATTTCTGTATCGCTTGAAAACCAACCTTCTTTTTTATACACAACAATGGCACCGCGATAAGAATGTTTTCCTTTTCGAGATAATTTAACTCTTATGACATTCTGCCCGCCTTTTTTAGCAAGACGCATGTCATCAAACTTTCCCTGCGCGTCAAGCTCTCCCCGACGAATAACAATTGGAACTGTCACACCATAGCGCGCACGAATATCAACAACAAATCCTCCAGTTGCTTTTGTTGGAACAGTAGCTTTTGTTGGCGCATCTTCAAGAAACATAAAATGAGAACGGTATTCTCCATCTGGAATACTCGCGCCTTTTTTCACCATCAACTTCACAGTTTGAGATTTTTTAGACTCTAAAACAATCTTCTTTGGACTGTATTCAAGATATTGTTCCGCAAATTTTGTGACATCTGTTTCTGTCGCAATTTCTTTATAGCTCCCATCCTTTTGTGCTTCATAATTAATGAACGTCATACGATAT
>JAFGXE010000019.1 GCA_016936785.1 Alphaproteobacteria bacterium | reverse complement strand
TTTCATGGCTGTTGAAGGATGGCAATGGGGAATGGAATATGAATATGAGCAAAGAAATAATTATCAATCTCATGTCGGGATGTTAAAGGGACGATTGTTTTTTTAGTAAAAAGCCCCCCTTTCGGGGGGATTTTTTAGATACTATTAATAAAGAAAAAAGGTTCAAAAGAGAGTCTTATATAGTTTAGCGTCTGCATTTGCCATTTCTTATATGTCCTGGAGGGCAAGATTTCCCTGAACGTGCAGAAGAAGACATGCATTTACCATTTTTTATATGTCCTGGAGGGCAACTTGAACATGCAGAAAGAAAAGCAACTGAAACAAACGCGATAAGATATTTCATGAGATAACTCCTTTATTTCTTGTAGATAAAATGAATATGAAAAACTCTACAATAATAACAATCTAAAGAAAATAAAAAAATGATGCAAGAAAATAAATTGTTTTGATTGACTCAATTTTTAATCCAATCTACAATTCGCAAGAAGTTAAAAGTAAAAAAGGATGATCTAAAAATGTTTAAACTCCCGTCTATTTTTTATGGTGGTAAAGAAGTTGAAGCTATTTTTGAAGGTGGAAAAGGAATCAACATCTCAACAGGGTTAACAGCAGGGCGATTCGCACGTGAAAATGCTGTTGGAACTTTTTCAGGGGTCAACCCAGATGCGCGAGATGAAAATGGAAAGTTAATTAAACGCATTTTTAAAGGAAAAACGCGCAAAGAACGTCAAGAAGAACTTGTTGAACACGCAATTCAAGGATGTGTCACACAGGCAAAAATAGCACATGAGGAATCACAAGGACGTGGGCGTGTGTTGATGAATGTGCTTTGGGAAATGGGGGCGTGTGTTCCTGTTCTAGAAGGGGCGCTTTCAAGAGCTAAAGGCCTTATTCATGGTGTCACATGTGGAGCAGGTATGCCTTATCAGCTTGCTGAAATTGCAGCAAAATTTAAAGTTTACTATAACCCGATTGTTTCATCAGCACGTGCCTTTAAGATTCTTTGGAAGCGTTCATATGAAAAACACAAAGAATGGCTTGGTGGTGTGGTCTATGAAGATCCATGGCTTGCGGGTGGGCATAACGGTCTCTCAAATGCAGAAGATCCGAGAAAACCACAACGGGCGTATGAACGTCTTGTTGAATTGCGTGAATTTATGAATCAGGTGGGTCTTAAAGCGATTCCGATTATTATTGCTGGAGGCGTATGGTGTCTTTCAGAATGGTCTCATGTGATTAATAATCCTCAAATTGGACCTGTTGCATTCCAAGTTGGTACACGGCCACTTGTGACAAAAGAAAGCCCGATTTCTGAGGAACACAAAAACATCCTTCTTGCTTTAGAAGCAGGGAATGTTTCTCTTCAACAATTTTCACCAACGGGGTTTTATTCTTCTGCTGTGCGGAATGATTTTTTAAAGAATCTTGAAGGACGGTCTGAAAGACAAGTTGCTTTTGCAACAGAGTTAACAGAAGATTTGACAGATTCAATTGAATTGAGTGTTGGGAAAGTATTTGTATCGCCAGAAAGCCGTCAAAAAATCGCTGGATTTATAGATTCAGGATATGCTGTGGCATTAAAAACACCTGCTGACACGTTGATTTTTACAACAAAAGAAGACATGGCAAATATTCGACAAGACCAACGGGACTGCGTCGGATGTCTTTCAGTCTGTCAGTTTTCAGGATGGAGTCAATATGATAATGTGCATCCAAAAGCAGATCCACGATCATTTTGTATCCAAAAAACATTGATGGATATTTCTCATGGTGGTGATCCAACGCAAAATTTAATGTTTGCGGGACAAATTGCCTCTCGCTTTAAAACAGATCCATTTTATCAAGGTGGAAAATTCGTCCCAACCATTGCGGAGTTAATCGCAAGAATTAAAACAGGGGCTTAAAAACAAAAAATACGCGTGGGATTTATTCTCACGCGTATTTTTTTATAAATTTTCATACCCATTTTGCTTTTTTGAGAACGAGTAGAACAATCAAAAGAGTGAGTATAAGAATAAAAGAAATCCCCGCAAATCCATAAGGATGCATTGAATAAGGAACACCTCCAACATTCATGCCAAATAACCCAGTCACAAAAGTAATGGGAAGAAATAATGTCGCAACAACAGAGAGAATATAGTTTTGTCTATTGCGTTCTTTATCGGACTGAGCATCAAGTTCATCATGTATGACACTTGCACGAGACAAAAGGTTATTGAGTGTTTCAATAACGTGATCCGTGGTATGAAACAATGCGAGAAATTGTTCTTGTTGTTTCGCGTTAACCCATTTATATTTTTGTGTTCCAAGCATATGCAATGTTTCACTTTGAGGGCGAAAATGATTAGTGAAAATTAAAGAAAGTCGCCGAATATCCGAGATTTTTTGACTGACATCAATTTCGTGTGGCTTCCGACTTAAAAGGTGGTCTTCTAAGCTTTCGAGGGAATCTTCCATCTTTTCAACAAGTGTTTCAAAATATTTCAAAGAAAGATCTAAAAAACGAATGAGAAGGTCAGTCGGTGTTTGCGGAATGTTTTTTTGAGTTTCCAATTCTTTTGCAACTGTATTTAAAGATTGAACGGGTTCTGTGACTGTCGTGATAATTGTTTTTTCTGTCATCCAAATTCGGATAGGAACAAGATCTTCAATATCTTTCTTTTTGTTGAGACGAAATCCTTTTAGAATAAGAAATAAACCATTCTTTTCTGCAGTGATACGTGACCGTGATTGTGTCAGTAAACCAACTAAAGGTTTTGAGAGTTTGTAATGTTCGGAAAACCATATTTTTAAAGATTCTTCAGATTTATCTTCTTTATGAAACCAAAAATAACCTTTTGATGTTTTTTTAATTTTTGAAAAAGACTCATGTTTAAATTTTTCAACAGAAGAAGGTAAAATACGGTAAAAATGCATTCATTAAATCCTTTTAGTTTTACTTGAAAGTTTACCATAAAAAAGAAAGATTTTCTATATTTATTTTAACAACTATTTTCTTAAAGAGAGGGAAGTGTTTGAGTTTTTTAAAAAGAAGAAAAGATGGGTTTTTAATAATTAATGTCTTGAAAATAAATAAAAAAAGTCTTGCTGAATGCGATTTTTTTGCTAAGATTCTCGCATGAATAGAAAAATTGTCTGGCTTTTGCTTGATTACCGGCATGAAAATGAAGAACAGCTTCATGGTATTGCCAGCTATATGAAAAATGCAACGGTTATTGAAAAGCATATTTCTTTTTCAGGGCATTCCTTCATTCCTCAATTCTTGCAACATTGGTTCAAACCTCTTTTAACAGAGAATACAAAAAAGTCACTTCTCAATCAAACACCCCCAGATGTTATTCTTTCTTCGGGGAAGAAAACTGCACGGGTATCATGGTGGCTGAAAGAAAAGTATCCAAATGCTTACCGTGTTCATTTCTTACGCCCAGGAATGCCTCTTAATTGTTTTGATCGTCTTGCTCTTCCCTTACATGATCGCATGATTCATGATAAGCGCGTGATGCCGTATTATGGTGAAATGCATTGTTTAACAGAGAAAGAAATTCAAAATGCAGGTAAGCTATGGGAAAAGAAGTTTAAAAAGTTAAAGTCCCCCCGGATTTGTATTTTTGTGGGAGG
>JAFGXE010000018.1 GCA_016936785.1 Alphaproteobacteria bacterium | reverse complement strand
GTTTGTAAGAACGGTGCTTATTCCTGAAACAATTTCTGTAAAAGATTTTGCCACACGTATGTCTGAAAAATCTGCAACGGGTGTGAAAAAATTAATGGAAATGGGAATCATGGCCACAATTAACCAAGTGATTGATGCAGATACCGCAGAATTAATTGCTTCTGATCTTGGACATAAATTCCAACGCATTGGGGAAGGAGAAGTTGTTGAAAAACTTCTTGAATCTGAAAGTAAAAATACAGATGAGAAATTAGAACCGCGTGCGCCTGTTGTGACAATTATGGGGCATGTGGATCATGGAAAAACAACGCTTTTGGATGCGCTTCGTGAAACAGATATTGTTTCTGGTGAAGCCGGTGGTATTACGCAACATATTGGTGCCTATCAGGTTGTACTTAAAAGTGGTGCGCGGATTTCCTTTATTGACACACCTGGACATGCGGCCTTTTCTGCAATGCGTTCGCGTGGTGCAAAAGTGACCGATATTGTTGTGGTTGTTGTTGCTGGAAATGATGGAATTAAACCTCAAACAATTGAGGCGATTTCTCACGCGAAAGCAGCAAATGTGCCTATTATAATTGCGATTAATAAAATGGACCTTCCTGATATTGATGTCAATCGTGTTAAAACAGAACTTCTTTCTCATGAAGTTGTTGTGGAATCTTTGGGTGGCGATGTTCAATGTATTGAAATCTCTGCAAAAAGTAGACTTAATTTAGATAAACTTGAAGAAGCAATTTTACTTCAAGCTGAGATGCTAGATCTGAAAGCTTCAATTACTTCTCGCGCAGAAGGATCTGTTGTTGAAGCAAAGATGGAAAAAGGTCTTGGTGCAACAGCAACTGTTTTGATTCAAAAGGGAACACTTAAAGCTGGAGATATCTTTGTTTCCGGGATGTGCGCAGGACGCGTACGTGCTTTGCGTAATTCTTATGGTGAAGCAATCACAGAAGCTCTTCCTTCTGAACCTGTTATGGTTCTCGGGTTTTCTCAAACACCTGAAGCAGGAGATGATTTTATTGTGCTTGATAGTGAATCAAAAGCGCGAGAAGTGTCTGAATATCGTACACGTAAGCACAAAGAAAAAAGAATGATTCAACAGCAGAAATCACGTATGGAAATGTTGATGTCTGGGGCAAAAGAAGGTGAAGTTCAAGAACTTTCTGTCATTTTAAAGGCAGATGTTCAAGGATCAATCGAAGCAATTATCGAATCAGCAAGCAAAATTAAATCAGATAAGATTAAAGTGAAATTTATTCATACTGCAGTAGGTGGAATCAATGAATCCGACATGACGCTTGCAAAAACAATGGATGCAATTGTGATTGGGTTTAATGTACGTGCAAATAATCAGGCACGTGAAATGGCTCGTGCTGAGAATATTGATTTGAAGTACTATTCAATTATTTATGATGTTGTAGATGATTTCAAAGCAATTATGGAAGGCATGCTTGAGCCTGAGACAAAAGAAACTATTCTCGGTTATGCCGATGTTCTTGATGTCTTTACTGTGGGTAAAGGAACAAAAGTTGCTGGATGTCGTGTGAGTGAAGGTACAATTCTCCGTTCAGGAAAAATCCGTTTGATCCGAGAGGATGTGGTTTTATATGAAGGTGAAATTGGACAGATGAAACATGGAAAAGATGATGCAAAAGAAGCAAAATCAGGTTCTGAATGTGGATTGTCTTTTGCTAAATATAATGATATTATCAAAGGCGACAAGATTGAGTGTTTTACAGAAGAAAAGATAACAACTAAACTTTAAAAGGGGGATTTTAAATGGGTAGGGTTATAAAAAGAATTAAATTTTAGCGTAAGAAAAGTAAACAGAAAAAAAGGATTTTACTATGATTAACATACTTTTAATTGTTCATATTTTAATTGGATTAGCTTTAATCGGGCTTGTGCTTGTGCAGAAGTCTGAAGGAGGCGTTCTTGGTATTGGTGGCGGGGCAAAAATGGGGGGGCTTATGACGGGTGCCGGCGCAGGAAACTTTCTTTCGCGCATGACAACCTATCTTGCAATTGCCTTTTTTATTTTGAGTTTATCACTCTCTTTAATGGTTGCCGTTCAGAATAAAAAAGCTGAAAAATCTATCATTGATGCGCACACTCAAGAACAACCAGCAGAAAAGATTCCTGCTGTGCCGACAGAATAAAATACTGTAAAACAAAAGCCCTTCGGGGCTTTTCTTTTTTCTCTTTTCCCGTGTTTGTTTTTATGGTATACTCTCTCCTGATAAGGAGAGGCAATAATGATTTACCAAGAGATTCTGAATTTTTTTATTTCAACTTTTAATGATCCAATATTTACGATCTTAGTTGCGGGAGGGATTGTCATTGGGTTGATCCTTGTTTTCTTTACCCCGCGTCTTGCTCAGAAAGTATTGCCATTTATTTATGAAACACGGTTGTCTGAATTTCTCCCATTTCAAGGTCTCGCAAAAGATCGAAAAACGGTTCTTTGTGATCAGCATACGTATTCTCGTGTTTATCGTATCGATGGTTTAAATACAGCCTTTCAATCTGACAAAGCACGCGAAAATCTACTCCAAGCGCGGAAGCAGTGGATTGATTCTTTGAAGGATTTTAATATTGATGCACGTGTTTACACGGTGCGGAAAAAAGTATCATCAGCACAACAACAAGTCCATGAACATCCGCTTCTCGGAGAAATTGCATCGCGTTGGAATCAAAAAATGAAAACGATTTACGAAAATGGTCATTATGTTGTGATTTCTCTCAAAAATGAAGATATGGAAGAAGCGCTTAAAGATCTCGATCAAGCTGGCGGTGTGCTTGAGGCCAATTTAAATCCTTATGGTGTGAAAATTGTTCAAGAAACAGATCGTTTTGATCAGGAATCTCCTTATACATTTTTTGCAAATTTAACATCGCCGATTACACGTCCGAATGCGCGAATGGGACAGAGCGAAGGCGTTGATGGGCTTATCGACCTTTTAACATCAGATGAGGCTATTTTTCACAATAATGGTATTCTTGAGTTCCGAGCAGGGACGAAGATAAAGTATGGTGCGGTTGTCGGTATTCGTCGTGCGCCGGATTATATTGATGAGCAAATGTACTCTGATCTTTTGACACTTGACTATGAAATGACACTTTTGCGGACACTTTCTCCTATTCACCGGCTGAAAGCACTGGCGCTTTTGAATAACCAAAAACGTATGGCTGCGATGACGAATTTTTCTTTTTCAATTGTTGAACAATATGACAAAGTGATGGAAAGTCTCGAGCAAGCAAACGAAGATTATCAAACCCTTGTTGATCTTGGTGAAACATATTTCATTTATGCCGATACGCTTGAGGAACTTGATGAAGCCGTTGGTGAAGTCAATAAAATATGCCGGCTTTATGGGGTGTCTCCCGTGCGAGAAGGGTGGGTTGCACAGGCTTCTTGGTTCTCTCAATTCCCAACATATAATAAATATCCGCGTCTTTATAAAATACTTTCTCGTGCGGCAGGGTGTTCGATTAATTTTGAAAAACTCCCCTCTGGATTTTCAGGAAATGATTGGGGAGATGGGTGTATTTCCCGCTTTCCAACTTCTCAAGGTACAATGTACCAGTTCCAATTCCATGTGTCTTCAGGATCAGCGGCGCCAGGTCATACGGTTGTGATCGGACCAACGGGGCAAGGTAAAACAACGCTCTATGCATTTTTGGCAGGACAAGCCATGCGCTATCCAGATTTGAAAACATTCTTTTTCGATCGGCATCGGGGTGTTGAAATTTTCACACACGCAATCGGTGGATCGTATTTAACATTCTCAGGAAATCAAAAAGATGAAGATGTATCTTATGGAACACAGACATTTTTAAATCCGCTTCGTATTGATGACAGCTCACAGAATCGGGCGTTTTTGAGACAGTGGCTCAAGGCAATTACATTTATGAGCCCGCCAAAGGACAACCAAGAAATTGCAGAAGCGGAAGCAGAAATTGCGCGTGCGGTGACAACAAATTTCGAATATTTGAGACCAGAGCAACGTCTCATTTCGAATCTCTATAAAGGCTGTTTTTCTCCGAATGGGCATATGAGACGCGAGTTGAAACGATGGATTGATCCTGAGCAATATGGACCAATTTTTAATTCTGTGAGCGATAATTTGGATTTGAGTTCTCAATTTACTGCGTTTGACTTTACGTATATTTTTCAAGATAAAACACTCGCTCCCGCTGTGATTAGTTATATTATGAATCGGATTCAAACCCTTACCGGCAAGACAGGGAAACCAAGTTTGATTGTGATTGACGAAACAGCACCCATGCTTGAACATCCGCTTTTCCGAGAGAATTTTATTATTGGTCTTCAAGAGGGACGGAAGAAAAGACAAGTCTATCTTGCGGCGTTTCAACAGCCAAATATCATTGATAAACTCGGCGTTGGAGAAGCCATTCGTGGGCAATGCCAGACGGTGATTTTCTTCCGAAATCCTCAAGCAACGGATGCGGATTATGCTGGGTGGAATTTGACTTCGAAGGAATTAGCGTTTATTCAAGGAAAGCTTTATCCAGAAATGAAGTATGCAATTTTAGTCTCGCGTCCGATGAATAATGAGTCTGTGATTTTGGATGTGAATTTGAGTGGACTGGGGCCGTATCTCCAAATCTTTAATTCAGGCCGTAAACAAGTGATCCTTGCGCAGGAATTAAGACAACAATATGGTGATCGATTCGTGGCGGAGTATTTGAAAAAGGTGGTATAAAATAAAGGAGTAAAAATGTCAGGCAGTCTTATTGGTATAGTTGAAAAGCTGGCTAAATCTTATTTAACATCTCAAGACAAAAGTTTTTTGAAAAATATTAAAAATCTTTTAGAAGAATTTGAAGATTCACAGGAACTAGAGCGTTTATTTAAAAATAATCGTACGCTTGATTCTGATGTGAAGACGTTGCTTGTTCCTTATATTGAAGATGAAGAAATATTAAAAAACGAATTAGATGAAATCGGTGTCCGTCGTGTTCCCTGGGGAGTAGATTCTAATCTTAAAAAGGCAATCGAAATAAAGCTTGCAGATTTAGAAGTTCAAAAATCTGCTGGACCAGATTCTCGAGAAGATTCCCCGATGGATGGTGGTAATTTTGAACGTTAATTTCCTTCAAGCATATTCTGAGCGGCGTTTTGCGCCGCTTCTTTTTTTGTCTTGCCGTCACCTCGCGCCGTGCCTTGAGACGTTTGGACTTCAATCACAAAAAGAGGGGCGTGATCTTCGCCGGTGCGTTCAATGAGCGTATAAATTGGGACAGGATGCCCGGCTTGTTGTTCTTTTTCTTGAAGTTCTGATTTCGCATCTTTTGGTGGTTCATTCATTTCGAGAATACGTTTATCCCATGTTTTCTGAATAAATTCTTTCGTTTTTTCTAGCCCTTGATCGAGATAATATCCTCCGAGAAGTGCTTCAACTGTATTGGCAAGAAGGTGTGTTTGGCTTTCTAGGTTTGATTGAAGTTCTTTAGAAACTTTAACTTTTTCATGAAGATTAAGTTGCAAAGCAATATCTCCGAGTGTTTCTGTGCAAACCAAATAGGCAAGGCGTTTTGCAAGATCTCCTTCTGTTTCATTTGGAAAACTTTTATAGAGAATTTCTGAAATAATGAGGCCAAGGACACGATCTCCGAGGAATTCGAGACGTTCATTGTTTTTATCCTTTGACATGCTTGAGTGTGTCAGCGCTTGATTCAATAAATCTTTGTTTTTAATATCCATAGGGGCAGTCTAAACAAATCTTTTTAAAAACACAATCCTTTCATTGACGGAAACTTTTTTAAATGCTAATTTTTGAGAATGGAAATGCAAATTATTTTATTTATTGTGGGGATTTTTTTAGGAGCAAGCGCTGTTTATCTTTACACACGTCCCTTGAGATTAAAACATTTTGAAGCGAAGAAGTTTGAGCAAGGATATTATGCGTTGCGTGAAAAACTCGCAGGATATGAAACGACTCAGCTTATGCAAGAAAAGCAATCTGTTCAACAAAAAGAAGTCATTAAAAATCTTGAAGTGCAATTTGAGAATCTTGCAAATCGTATTTTTGAGTCTAAAAAAGAAGCTTTCAAGATAGAGTCTAAACAAAATATAGAGATGATTTTGAGTCCATTACGTGAAAATCTTATGCATTTTCAAAAACGAATTCAAGAATCATTTACCACGCAAGCTTCTCTAAAAGGGCAGGTAGAACAAATGCTTTTGTTGAATAAAAAACTCTCATCTCAGACCGAAAATTTGACAGATGCTCTTAAAGGTAATGTGAAAACGCATGGCGATTGGGGAGAGATTATTCTCGAAAAAATTCTTGAGGCATCTGGGTTACGTAAAGGTCAAGAGTATACCCTTCAAGGTGAAGGTCTTGGATTAAAAAATTCTGAAACTGGTGCGCCATTGAAGCCAGATGTTGTCGTGAATCTGCCTGATTCAAAACATTTGATTATTGATTCAAAGTTGTCTCTTGTGCATTATGAGCGGTATCAATCTGCAAAGACGGAAATCGAGCAAGCAAAACATTTACACGATTTTATTCAGTCTGTGCGGGCACATATTAAGAATCTTGAATCGAAAAAATATCAGGATAGTGATAAGCTTGGGACACCTGATTTTGTGATGTTATTTATGCCAATTGAAGGCGCTTATATTTTGGCGACTTTGAATGATCCAGAGCTTCATAGTTTTGCTTGGGATAAGCGGATTGTGCTTGTCAGCGCCTCAACATTGACGGCAACACTTAAGACTGTCGCATCAATTTGGCAGATGGATCATCAGAATAAAAATGCGTATGAGATTGCACAAGAAGGTGGAAAGCTGTATGATAAAGTTGCAGGTTTTGTTGAAGATATGGATAAGCTTGGCTTGCAAATTCAAACAACACAACGCACTTATCGTGATGCGATGACAAAATTTTCTGAAGGAAAAGGAAATATCCTATCAAAAACACAGAAGCTCAAAGAGTTAGGATCAAAGACAACAAAGTCAATTTCTAAAACAGATTTAATTGAGGAATAAGTGTTTAAAATCAAATCGTTCTCCGTTCTTCCTTCGACACAAGATGAAGTTCAAAATTCTCCTTTTTATACACTCGTTGTTGCAGAAACTTTGACGCAGGCACGTGGGCAACGTGGCAATAAATGGGAAGCGCCGAGAGGGAATCTTTATTTCTCATTTTCAATGAAGTCCTCAGATTTTCAACAGTCTTCAGATCTTTGTTTTTTGTGTGGTCTTGCAATGGCGCACGCGATTGACTCATCAAAAGTGAAACTCAAATGGCCGAATGATATCTTTATTGAAGATGCAAAGTGTTGCGGAATTCTTGTTGAACAAAATGGTGACAAACTTATTGGCGGACTCGGTGTGAACGTAAGTGTTTCCCCTGATTATCCAAATCCAGATTATCCGCTGACATCTTTGAAAGAAAAAGGAATTCTGATTGAAGTCAAAGATCTTTTGGAAAAGTTTATTCAGAATTTTGAAATTTACTTTGAACAATATCAAAAAAATCCTTCTTTCATTTTTTCAAAATGGAAAGAGAAGGCACTTTGGATGAATGAAAAAATCTATTTGAAATCAGACCTTTCTATTCAGGGAACATTCATTGATGTTGATGAAAAAGGTGGGGTGATTCTCCAAACTTCTGAAGGCAATAAGGTTTTCTATTCAGGAAGTTTCCGTCGGTTATAATACTGCTTGAATAGCGTGGTTTACACTCGAAAAAACATCTTTTGTGATTGGATTATCTTGTATCTGGAAAAAAAGCATCACAACAAAAAATCCAAATAATCCTATCAGGACAAAAGCATGGCGTTTGCTCAAGGTTTTTGAGAGTGTAAAAATCAGCAAAACTGCAAGTGTTATTCCAATGAGGAATACTTCAAGCATCACAAGATTTTCCAAAAGACTTGGTGAAAATGAAATTGGTTCAACAAAGATAATAAAGAGAAGTGCTGGAAGTCCAAGTCCAATACAAATATCAAAGATGTTTGATCCTAAAGCATTCGCAAGAGAATCTTCTACACGGCCACTCAGAGCATCACGCACAGAAAGAACAGTATCTGGGACAGATGTAGCGGCAGCTGCAAAAAGGACAGCCGTAAAATAAGGTGAGATTGCGAAAACATCTGCAAGGTGATAGCAACTTTCAACAAGGAAATGACATGCGATTCCCATTCCTGCAATCGCGCCAAGTGCAATTTTAATGGCGACAGCTGTTGTGATTCTTTTGTTCCGAATCATAAAAAAATCTGAAAAATTTAGAGTGAGGATCGCGCGCCAGATATTTATCTGTTGAACGTCAATATGTTCATAATCTTCGACTTCTTTGCCATTTTTACTACTGAAGTAAAGTGTCATTGTATAGAGAAAATAGACTGAAACAAGGAGTGCCATCATGGCAATGGAAAGGGTGCCTTGTAGGATACAGTAAAGGAAAAACAGCTCTGCAAAAAGAAGAAAAATACCGTCACGAAGGATGATTTTTTTATTGGCTTTAAGGTGGCGCGTATGACGAATCAAAAAGGCGAAGATTGCCAGAGCAGGGATAACAGCCGCATTAAACACAGCACTTCCTGCGGCAGTTCCAACACCGAAAGCAAATCCTTCTTTGTCTGCGAAAAAGAAAAGAGAAAGCATGGCGGTGAAAAGTTCTGGGAGTGAACTACTGACTGCATTGAGCGTTGCACCACGGACACCAGCAGACATAAATCGTCCGAGATAAAGTGACGCCACTTCAAATTGTTTTGAGAAATGATAAATCAAAAAACATGAAAAAGTTATTCCGAGTAATGAGAGTAACATTTTATATCCTAAGGTTTTGGAAGTTAATTCTGTGGAACCTGCTGGCGATTTTTCATACTTGCGCCGTATTGTTTATACGACTTGTATTTAAATCACCATCATCTTCTTACATAACCATGGAAATAAATTTCCATTTTAACTTCTGTATGACTAAATTTTTTTTAACTTTTAAATTCTTAAACTGAACTCACTTCTTTAACGAATTTTGCGTTTTCAGTGATAAAGCGGTAGCGGGCATCTGCTTTTTTCCCCATCAAGTTTTCAACCATTTCACGTGTTTTTTCCGCATCTTCAAGATCTTCTTCGGTGCGTTTTGGAATGATGACACGCAAGAGTTGTCGTGTTTTGGGATCCATAGTTGTTTCTTTAAGCTGGCTGGCGCGCATCTCTCCGAGACCTTTAAATCGACTCACGTCAGGTTTCTTTCCTTTGAAAGTAGTGCGCATCAATTCGTCTTTGGCGGTGTCGTCAAAGGCATATTCTGTTTGGGTTTTATGCGCGAGTTTATACAATGGTGGAAGCGCTAAGTAGAGATGTCCATGTTCAATAAGTTGAGGCATTTTTCTATAGAAAAATGTCATAAGTAAAGAAGCGATATGTGCTCCGTCAACGTCCGCGTCAGTCATGATGACAACTTTTTCATAGCGTAATTTTTCTAAATCGAAATGTTTCCCAACGCCTGTTCCGAGCGCTTCTGTTAGGTCTGAAAGTTCTTTGTTATTTTCAAATTTTTCAGAGCTTGCATTCGCAACGTTCATAACTTTTCCACGAAGTGGCAAAATCGCTTGTGTCTTCCGTTCACGGGCTTGTTTGGCTGTTCCTCCCGCAGAGTCTCCTTCAACGATGAAGATTTCTGTTCCTGCGCGATCTTTTTGTGAACAATCAGTTAATTTGCCCGGAAGACGCAGGCGTTTTGTGGCACTCTTACGCCCAGTTTCTTTGACTTTGCGCGCTTTGAGGCGGATTTCTGCGTTCTCGATACACCGTTCGAGCAAGAGTGTGCCTGCTTTGACATTGCCTGTGAGATAGTGATCGAAATAATCGCGCATGGCATTTTCAACAAGGCGTGTGACTTCTGTTGAAGACAGTTTGTCTTTTGTCTGTCCAATAAAAAGAGGTGTTTTATAAAAGACTGAAATTAAGATACATGCATCACGTAAAATATCTTCTGATGTGAGCATTCCTGTCTTTTTATTTCCAATCATATTTCCAAAATTTTTCAAACCTTTTAGCAGAAGTGATTTGAGGCCCGATTCATGTGTGCCTCCTTCTCGTGTTGGAATCGTATTACAATAGGAATTTAAAAATCCATCGTCATTATCAAGCCAACTAATGGCCCATTCAATTCGTTCTCCTGTGTCTTTTTGCAAAGGCGCTTCCCCTGCAAATATTTTAGGCAAAAGCGGTGATTTCTTCGCAAGAATTTCTGTAAGGTAATCTGAGACGCCATTTGGATAGTGGAAAAGATCTTTTTCAGGAACTTTTTCTTCTTCTGTAATGAGAGAAGAGGCGCATTGCCAATAAATTTTAACACCTTTGGATAAGAAAGATTTTGCGCGTGCGAGGCGATACAAACGAATTGGTTTGAATCGCAGTTCTTCACCAAAGATTTGCGTGTCTGGAATAAATGAGACAGAAGTTCCAGATCCTTTTTTAGGTTCGATTTGTGCGATTTTAGATGTGGTTTGTCCGCGTGAAAATGTTTGACGGTGAAGAAAGCCGTCTTTAATAACGTCGACAATAAGGTCGCTTGAAAGAGCATTAACGACAGAGCTTCCAACGCCATGCAATCCACCAGATGTATTGTAGGCTTTGTTGGAAAATTTTCCACCCGCGTGCAGTGTTGAGAAGATGACTTCTAAAGCGGATTTGTCTGGGAATTTTGGATGTGAGTCAATTGGAATCCCGCGTCCATTATCTGTAATCGTTAGACGATTATTTTCATCTAAGGTAATATGAATCTCTGTTGCGTAACCAGCAACGGCTTCGTCAATAGAATTGTCGATAATCTCTGAAGCAAGATGATGATAGGCGTTCTCGTCCGTTCCCCCAATATACATTCCTGGGCGGTGACGGACGGGCTCGAGGCCTTCCAAAACTTCAATATCTTTTGCTGAATAATCGTTCATATCTTGCTCATCTTACGCATTAGTGGTTTAAAATCAAATACTTTTTATATTTTCGAGAGTGGTTTCGAGAATTCGTCTATTGGCTTCTTGTGTATTAAATGCCATGTGAGGTGTCATAAGGACTTTCTTATGTTGAAGAAGTTTCTGATTCAAGAAAACAGTCTCGAGGCGTTCGCGAGAAAGATTTTCAATTTCCCAGAGTGTTGGGAATGTATAGAGGAAGCGTTCTTCTTCTGCCACATCCATGGCCACACCGCCAAGACGATTTTCTTTGATTGCTTTATAAAGTGCTTGAGTGTCGATGACTTGTCCGCGAGCCGTATTAATTAAAATGGCTTCTTTTTTCATTTTCATAAAAGCTTGATGGTTAATAAGATCTTTCGTATGACAATTGCCAGGGCAGTGGAGTGAAATCAGGTCGCTTTGTTTAAGAAGGTCATCAAAGTCACAGTGTGTTATATAAGACTTTGTTTTTTCTGCATGCGGATCATATCCTAAAATTTTCATGCCAAATCCATGTGCAATTTCAGCGACATGTGATCCAATTTTTCCAAGGCCAACAATGCCGATTGTCTTCCCCGAAAGGTCAGCACCACAAAGCTTTGGTTGAACAATGTCAGCATGAGCAAGCATGTCTTCTGATGTTTCAAGTCTACGCAAAAGCGCAAGAATAAGTGTAAATGTAAACTCAGCAACGGTCGCTGTGCCATAACAAGGAACAGAAAGGACTTTAATGTTTCTTTTTTTGCAGTAATCAAGATCGATGTGATCAACACCTGTCGTGCGTGTAATAATTGCTTTGAGCTTTTTAAAGGGTGAGATTGTTTTCTCATTAAATTGTGAACCTGTATGAGAAGAAAGAATTTCTGCATCAAGAAAGGGTTGAATGTCTGTTTTTTCAAGCAGAGGCGCTTCAAGAAAAGTTAAATCCCAGTTGCTTTGGCTATTTTCACCCATAAACTTCTTTGTTGTATTATCCGATTCGAAAAAAATAATCTTCATATTAGGGCGTGTAGACATTTAAATCATGCATATTTGAAACTGATTTTACGCAAACTTTCTCCATTTTTATAAAAGTTTTATTTAAAAATGTATTGAGATATGATTACGTAGTAAAACTTTAAAAGAATCAAAAGATTGTGAGTCCTTACGCTTCTCCTTTCATTTTTCGTTGCTAAAGATGTTCGGGAACAAATTTAATGCTCTTATTTTTAATAAAAATTCACCGTATGTTTATACACCTAGAATTTTTATTAAAAATCATTTCATCGAACTAATTCCCTCCGGATCTTTGATTTGAATATCAATACGCCCTGTCTCTTCTCTGTTTCCAAGAGAAGATTAGCCTGAAAGAATCGGCGAATCAAGAGATTCTCTCAAAGTCAAGAGTGAAAAATGTAAAAAATGTGTATTTTTATTTTTTTTTGCCCTTTTTTTGTGCTATATTTAGGTCAGTCTTAACCCAGAAAAAAAAAGAGATTGTCAGAATAATGACGAAGAAGGAATCTATGGATCGCACAGCTGTTTTTTCCATTATAGATGGTGGCCTGTCTCAGTCTCAGCCTTCATCACGAATCAAGACACAATTTCTTAAAACTCGCTATCCTGAAGCACATTATCGGGAAAACCTCAAAAAACTCGCCTACGCTTTTCAAGATTTTCAAAGTACAAACGGATTCTCAAACTAATTTTTCAAATGTCATCCTCGCATGAGCGGGGATCCAGTTCTTTCCCCTTGTCATCTCGAACGCGTAGCGGAGAGATCTTCTACCGACTCACTACCAAAATCTCAGGAGATTCCTCACATACGTTCGGAATGACACTGTGACCTGTCATTGCGAGAAACGAAGTGACGAAGTAATCCAGTCTTTGTTCACCTGTCATTTCGAAAGGCTTTAGCCTGAGAAATCTCCCTCTAAAATCCGTGAACTTTTTTTTGACTCTCTATCAAATCTTTATGAGATTCCAGCCTTCACTGGAATGACATACCCGACTATTGTCATCCCGACGTAGGTCGGGATCTCATACTATGGATCTCTCGACTCAGCACAACGCATAGAGAGAATCAACCATGGAATAAATCAATGAGAGAAAAGAAGTTTGCATAAGAATACGCTTGTAAAAATTCTGAGAAGTTTTTAGACTGTCATTTATGCCCAGATGGCGGAACTGGTAGACGCGCTCGCTTCAGGTGCGGGTAGAGCAATCTGTGGAGGTTCGAGTCCTCTTCTGGGCATTTCTTGAATTTATAATTTTTCAAACATCTTTCTTGCAATAAGTGGGATATCTGGGTTACGCGCACCAAATACTAAAATGACATCACCTTCTTTTGCCATTTGCGGAAAAATGTTTAATGTGTCTTCTGGGTTTTCTGTGAATTCAAGTTTGACACCATTTTTTTCACATCCTGCGATAACATCTTTTGATGAAACGTCTGCATCAGGGACACTGAATCGGCGATAGATTTCAGCAAGAATCAGGTGATCTTGAGGGCGAATATTTTTTGAAAAAGCTTC
>JAFGXE010000017.1 GCA_016936785.1 Alphaproteobacteria bacterium | reverse complement strand
TGGTGATGGTCTTATTCTTGATCTTGGCTACCGTTATCTTGATATGGGAGATATTACAGTGAAGATGGATCGTTACCGAACGAATTGGGAAAATCCATCGAATTATGAATCTTATCGTGAGATTGGTGAGCATGAGTTGCCGTCACGCATAAGTGAGGTTTCTTTCGGTATTCGTCTTGCGTTTTAACATTTGATTATTATCGTCAGTCCAAATAACATCTGAATTTTTTTAAAATTGGTTCGGATCTTATTTGGATTGACTATAGTCAAAAATTCAGTATAATTTTGATATGATTCAAAAAGTAAAGAAATATCTGATTCTGTTCGGTTATGTGATACTTATCGGTTGGAGCGTTGCTTCAATACGACATATTGTTTTGAAAAAAACACCGATCATGTCTTTCAAATTAGATGGTCAAATGCAGTATACTTCTCAAAATAAAATTGATTCGCGGTTAGAACCTTTCTTAAAGAAAAATCTCTATTTGACTTCTCTTTCGAAAATTAGAACGGCAGTAGAAGACTTACCTTATGTCAAAAATGTTATTGTAAAACGTTTGCCCCCGCACACGATTTACCTTAAAATTATTGAACATGAACCTATTGCACTTTACGTTGCCGAAGAAGATAAAACATATCCAATTTCAGAAGAAGGGGAAATTATTCCAGATAATGCATTGCTTGATTTACCTTTGATTCTCACAAAAGAGTCTATTCCTCAAACGCCTAAATTAATTCTGTATTTGAAAAGCTATCCTTTTGTTCAGGAAAAAATATCTGGTGCGGAATGGGTCGGAAACCGTCGTTGGAATATTCATTTTGATACCTGCGAAGTTCATCTATCTGAAAACTTAGGAGAAAGCTTAAACCGATTGAATTTGTTAATTAAAGATAAAAATAAAATCTGTTCTGGGGTGTTGGATTTACGTGATTCAAAACGTGTATTTTTAACCCAATAATTTATTCTGATTTCAACGCTTTTATAAAGGTGTTTTGAGGAATTTCTACTTTTCCAAAGAGACGCATCTTCTTTTTTCCTTTTTTCTGTTTCTCAAGAAGTTTTTTCTTGCGGGTGATATCACCTCCGTAGCATTTTGCAGTGACGTCTTTTCGAAGTGCAGAGATTGTCTCGCGAGCAATTACTTTTCCACCAATGGCAGCTTGAATCGGAATTTTAAATTGATGTTTTGGAATGAGGTCTTTGAGGCGTGCGCACAGTGCGCGTCCTTTTGCTTCTGCTTGAGAACGATGTGCCATAAAGGAAAGGGCATCAACAAGTTCTTCATTAATTAAGAGAGAAACTTTTACGAGATCTCCTTTTTCAAATCCAATTGGGGCATAATCAAACCCTGCGTATCCTTGAGTAATTGATTTGAGACGATCATAAAAATCAAAAACAATTTCATTTAAAGGTAATTTATAGACAAGCATTGCGCGCGATCCTACATAAGTTAAATCTTCTTGTACACCACGGCGTTGCGTGCAAAGTTCGAGAACTTTTCCAAGATAACTGTCTGGGAGCATGATTGTGACACGTATCCAAGGTTCTTTTGTGTAGTCAATAAATGTTGGGTCTGGATAGTCTGCCGGATTATGAAGGGGCATCATTTTGCCATTCATCAGATAAATTTCATAAGCCACACTTGGCGCTGTGTTAATAAGATCAAGATCAAATTCTCGGGAGAGACGTTCTTGAATGACTTCCATGTGAAGGAGGCCTAAAAACCCACACCGAATCCCATATCCGAGTGCGCTGGACTGTTCTGGTTCATGTGTGAAACTTGCATCATTAAGAGACAGTTTTTCGACGGCACTTTTTAGGAGAGGGTAGTCTGAGGCATCTGTTGGAAAAAAAGAAGAGAAAACAACGGGTTCAACTTTTCTAAATCCTGGGAGAGGGGTTGCATCAAGATCTTTTTCACCTGTGATAGTGTCTCCAATTTGGCAATCCGCAACGTTTTTCATGCCTGTAATAATAAACCCAATTTCACCTGCAGAAAGTTGTTTTAAATCTGTCATTTTTGGAGAAAAAATACCTAAGCGATCAACTTTATACGTTGATTTTGCTGCCATAAAACGAACGGTATCTCCTTTTTTTAGAACGCCATCTTTAATGCGGACAAGGGTGATAACGCCAAGATAAGAATCATACTGACTATCAATTAAAAGGGCTTTTAGTTTTTCTTCTGGATTTCCTTTTGGTGCCGGAAGTTTTTCAACAATTTTTTCAAGAATATCTTGAATGCCAATGCCTGTTTTTGCAGAGGCTTCCACTGCATCTGATGTGTCGAGACCAATGATGTCTTCAATTTGTTTTTTGACGGCGGGAACATCTGCAGCAGGTAAGTCAATTTTATTAAGTATTGGAATAATTTCATGTCCTGCATCAATTGCAAGATATGTGTTTGCTAAGGTTTGTGCTTCAACACCTTGTGCCGCATCAACAATGAGAAGCGAGCCTTCACAGGCAAAAAGAGAGCGTGAAACTTCGTATGTGAAATCAACATGTCCGGGGGTGTCGAGTAAATTAAGTTGATAAATTTGACCATCTTTTGCTTTATATTTCAAGCAAACTGTTTGCGCTTTTATTGTGATCCCGCGTTCGCGTTCAATGTCCATCGAGTCAAGAACTTGGGATTTCATTTCACGAGAATTAAGTCCGCCACAGAACTCAATAAGTCTGTCTGCAAGCGTAGATTTTCCATGGTCGATATGTGCAATGATTGCAAAGTTCCGAATGTTCTTCATGCGGCGAAGAATAGGAGGAACAGAACCTAATTTCAAGAGAAATTATTATTCTTCGTTCATTGTGAATTGGCCATCGTCATAGATAATAATTTCTTTGCCATCTTTGCAAATTGCTTTTACCGTTTTCTTTTCAGAATTGACGAGATCCCAGTGAAGAACGGATGTGTTAAATCCTTTTGAAGATTTTGATTGTTCATCAGAAAGGTCTTTTTGTGAACCGGCATAAGTGTCTGTGTAAGATGCTCCAATTGCGATGTGAGAATTTCCGTTTAATCCACCAAAGTTTTCATCATAGAGAGTATCTGCCATAAATTTATCAATATTTGAGTAGCGTTTATCTGTGAGTGAAAATTCACCTACAAATTTTGCCCCGTCATCTAGATTAAGCTGAGACTCAAGAAATTTTTCACCTTCTTCTGCGGAGAAAGAAATTACTTTGCCTTCTTTAAATGTCAGTTGAACACCTTTGACAACATTGCCATTACGGAAAGAAGCTTGATCGGCATAGAATGTACCTTCCGTGAAGTGTTTATCGGGGGATGTGAAAACTTCAAATGAGGGGATGTTATGGCCTGATGTGGAAATGAATTTTCGTTGTTCTCCGAGTTTTATTTTGAGATCAATCTTTTCTGATTTCATATGAAACCATTCAATTTCCAAATCCCTGAGCCACTGGCAAACTTTTTGATTGTATTGGTAAAGATTCTCCCATTCTTGAACGGGATTTTCTTTGTCTAAGAAGCATGCTTTTCGGACTTGATTAAACATGTTTTCAAGAGAAATGTTCGCTTTTTCTGCCATGTCTTGTGATGGCCAGAGTCCTAATGTCCATGCGAATTTTCCCTCTTGTTCATTTTTGTTTTTAATGTCACGAAGCGGTCGTCTTGAGCGTATGAATTGTGTCAGTTGATTTGAGTTAACGTTGGCAAGATTAAGAAGATCTTCTTCTCCAATAATATGAATAGTTCCTGCCGTTTGTTTTGTTATTTCTTTTTGCCATTCAGGAAGAAAAGAAAGTTGATCTGAATTACCATGTGTGTAAAAAGCTTTCTTCATTTTAGGAGAGTGGTCTACAACAACGTGAATGTGCCATCCTTTTTTAATGCCACGCGCGTAAATGTGTTCTGCAAAATCATAAGCATAGCGCGGAAAGGTCAGGGTGACTTGATCTCCTGCTTGGAAGGTCTTTCCTGTTTGAGATCCTGCTTTCTCAAGCGCCCAAATCATTATATCAGCATAGTTTTCAATTTCTTTTTGAGTAAACATAATTTTATCTTTCAACTTAAAGATGTTTCACGTGAAACATTTCTATTTTATAATGGGTGAAATACGCAGGTCAACACGGCGATTCATTTTTCTGAGGTTAGGATCAGAGTCATTTGCAATCGGAGCATTTTCACCATTTCCATTGATAAAGAAACGAAGCGGACTGTGCCCTTCTTGTGTGAAGAAGAGTGTCAGGCGCTGTGCTTTTTCCATGGAAAGGCGTTGATTTGCATTGGCATCACCGACTGAATCTGTATATCCTGTTATTTCAACATACGTATTTTTGTTCTTTCCTAAATAGCGAGAAATATCTGAAAGAATATTTCGGGCGCTTGATTTAAAGTTCATACTCAGGCGGTTTTCAAAAATATTATCTGAAAAGACAGTGAGAATAAGATCGCGGCCAATTAAATGAACGCGGACATTTTGAGGCTCAAGCGCATCTTTGAGATCTTGAAAATCTTTCTGGACAGTTTCTTTGTAGGCAGTAGGGTCTTGTGCAGAAAATCCTGCCTGCTTGAGTGCGGTATTACGGGATTGTTTGCGACTTTCAGTCATCATGCCAAAAGAACTTCCTTCAAGATAATTTCCCCATTCTCCTTTTTCAGGTGGTGTGAAGGATGACTGACATCCACTGAGTAATATGAGAATTGTAAAAGCGTAAAATATCTTTATTTTCATGATATTATTCCTTTTTCTTCTACTTCTGTATTAAGAAATAAAAAATGTTTTTTGTTCTTGCGTCTGTCGAACTTCTCTGATATTCTTTTGTATCAGGAAGAAAGGTGGAAATCAATGAAAAAATATATTGGTTATTTTTTTGCCCTTGGTTCAGTTGGTTATTTAGCCCTCATGGTTTTTGGAGGCGTGGCAATTGAAGAGCTTAATTTTGTCCGGCTTGTGATGGCATTCTCGCCTTTGTTTTTGATTGGCGGTGGTTATGCTTTATATCGTGTTTCTCAGACTCTTGAGGAAAACAAACAAGGTGTTGCGCGGTTGTTTTCAACACTGACATCTTCTCAGTCACCAGAAGCGATTCAAGCCACTTCTTTTATTGATTCTATTTTAGAGAAAGAAGTCTCGAAACTTAATACTGTTAACGAAGAAATCACACATAATTTAGAGACAATTTCGGCACGTGCAGAAGGGCAAGTAAAAACACTGCAAGCTTTGATTTCACAGTCAGGAGAAGTTTCGACGCTTGTTTCGACGCGTTTGCATGAAACAATGACGGCGTTGACGCAACAACTCCAAGCGTTGAAAGATGCGTCTCTCACATTAAAAGAAAGCACGCTCGATCGTGAGACAAAAGAAATTGTCATGACGGCTCAACGGACAGTTGGCGAAATTGCTCAGACAAATAATGCGCTTCAAGAAACAATGGAAAATGCTTCTAAGAGAGGGTATGAGTTAATTGCAAATCTAACGGACATTACGGACAAAGCAGATGACGCAATGAATCGTTTCACAAATGCAACATCTCAAATGAAAGGCCAGGCGGAAGAGCTTGTGGCTGAGAGTAAAGGTTTGGATCGTTTAATTATTGAAGAGAACGAATTGCTTGAAGAAAAAGTTGTTAAAACCCGTGAGTATGCTGGGCAATTTAAAGAAATTCTTGATGAGCAAATGACGCAAATCTCAAATGTATCAGACAAGGTAGGGATGCAGATTCGCTTGTCGGAAGCATCTATTGAAAAACAATCAACTATTTTATTAACAACTGTTGATAAGCTATTGAAACAAGTGGAACAAGTCGAAGGACAAGTTGGTCTCGCTTCTCAGGCATTACTTAAGATTTCTTCTCAGTTGAATCAAGAACTTGAAGGTCTTGGGGCGAGTGTGGCTGGGCATATGACTCGCGCTTCTGAAACTGCAATTGGCAGTATGAAAAAAGCAGAGGCTCAAGGGGAAGGAATGACTCGTGTGTTGCGTGAAAATATGGAGGCGTTTCAGCAATCTCTTATTGGAATGGATCATGCGCGCGCGCATCTTGTTCCTTTTATCGAGATGTTTGAAAAGAAGGTTTCTCTTTTACCTCAAATTTCCGATGAATCACAGAAACGTATTATTGCAATGGGACGGAATCTTGATCAGATGACGCAAAGCATGGCGCAAATCTATGAACGTATTGGACAGACAGCAAGTAAAGCGGAGATGGATATTCGTCGGATTGATAATATTTCAGATGATTCTTTGAAGGGGTTGATTTCTCAAACAGAGACACTCATGAATTTGTCACATTCTGCAAAGGAGAGTTTCCAAGTTCTTTCTTCTTCATTGCAAGATAGTTTCTCAAATTTAAGTGCTCAAGGTGTGAGTGTTGAGCAAACCTTAAAATCTCTCGGACAGAGTGTGAATCAAGAAGTTCAATCTCTTAACAATGCCATGAATTCAACACAACACCATCTTGAAAATATTGAAAAGAAAGGAGATCAGCAGTCTGTTGAAGCCTTTATGAAAGGGGCGGGGCAGTTAATTGAAAATCTTCAAAATATATCTATTGATATGACACGTCTTTTCGCGCCAAAAGTTTCAGACGAATTGTGGAAGCGCTATCAACAGGGAGAGCGTGATGTTTTTGCACGGTACCTTGGAAAGAATTTGACGGAAGCACATTTGTCTACGTTGCGTCGTTTTGTGAACACTAATCCGCATTTTTCAGATCAGGTGAGTGCCTTTACAGAAGGGTTTGATTCTTTGATGGCGTCAGCACGACGTTCTACCCATAAAGATCTTTTGATTTCAACCTTTACTCAAAACCCATTGGGACATATCTATCTCATCCTCAAACAAATCTAATTTAACCTCAGCTTCGGATAAGACCTCCAACATAAGGTTTTACAAGCGGTTTGAAGGGTTTTAGAATATAGGCTAAAAGACAACTTAG
>JAFGXE010000016.1 GCA_016936785.1 Alphaproteobacteria bacterium | reverse complement strand
TTGGAATCCGTGAATCTTTTGCAACTTCGGTAATCAAATCCCAATTTGATTTTCCTGAATACATCTGAGATCGCGTGCGCCCGTGAACACAAAAAAATGCCATTCCAGTTTCCTGTGCGATGTCACGCATTTTAAATACTGTAATATCTGAATCATTGACACCGATTCGCGATTTAATACTGACTGGAATTTTCACAGCAGATTTAATTCTTTCCATCATCTCTCTTGCGCGCGAAAGATCACTCATCAATTGTGCACCAGCACATGCTTTCCAGACTTTTTTCACAGGGCATCCCATATTAATATTGATATGTCCCGCACCACGATCTTCAAGAATTTTTGCACCTTCCGCCATTAGATCAGGAGAATCACCAAACAGCTGAACGGGTTCTCCAGGAAGGAAACGTTCGTGTGGTGGATTTTTTTTCTGCGCAATATGGTTTAAAAGAGAGTGAGTCGAAATCATTTCGACAAAATAGAAACCATCCCCGAAACCGCGCATGGTTTCCCGAAAAGCGAGGTCAGTGACACCTGCTAAAGGTGATGTCATAATAGGATGGAATAGACGGTTAGATTTCACAACATCCACACCCAAGTTTGTCGAGACGTCGGATATGTCTCTCTTCTTGAGAAAAGGATGTTTCAAGAAAAACCTTCACACATTCTAATGCTTGATCTTCTGGTGTAATTCGTGCACCGAGACAAAGAATATTCGCATCATTATGTTCTCGTGAAAGTTTTGCCTCCAACGCTGAACGCACAAGAGCCCCGCGAATAAAATCGTAACGATTACAGGCAATACTCATGCCAATGCCTGTGCCACAGATTAAGATTCCATATTCTGCTTCTTCATCCTGAATGGCACCGACAACTTGTTTCGCATAGTCTGGATAATCCACAGATTTTTCTGAAACAGGCCCTTTGTCAAAAACTTGAACCCCTTCTTTTTCTAAAAAAGAAATAATGTGTGCTTTAAGTTCCACACCTGCATGATCCGATCCGATTGCAATTTTCATCTTTATTTTTTCCCTGTATGTCGGAAATCACCGTCAACGAATGCACCTGGCTCCATTGACAAGCTGGCATGATGGATATTCCCAATCACGCGGGCAGTCTCTGCAAGGAAAACATCTTGCGCGAGAATCTTTCCCTCAAGTGTTCCATAGACATCGACACGATCTGCTTTTACGGTGCCCACTATTTTACCATTTAAACCAACAATAACAGCCTCTGCTTTGACATCGCCATCTACAATCCCATCAATATTAAGTTCTCCATCACCTTCGACGTTTCCCTTAATTACGACACCTGTATTAATTACAGATGGATTGAGTGTATCTTCTTTTTTAAACCAGCTCATAAGATCTCCTATATAACTAAGGGTGATTGCTTTTTGTAGACACTATGTGCGATTTTGCGAATATGCGATGACCTACTTGGTCTATCTTGTCCTAAAATCACACCCTTTGCACACAAAAATCGTTCGCTTACACTCACTTCAACCCCTCTTTGTTTAAACGTTCTCGTGTTTATCCTGCAAAAATAACCTTTGCAGGAAATCTATTATTTTTTCGCTCCATAATCAATAAATCGTGCTTGAACAAATGCATACGGATTAATTGGACGTCCGTTGTACCGCACTTCATAATGAAGATGAGGCCCTGTTGATCGCCCTGTTGATCCCGCAAGTCCAACAATATCCCGCTCTTTAATCTCATCCCCAACGTCAACTGTAATCTTACTCAAATGTGCATAGAGCGTTGAAAACCCAAGACCATGATCCACTTCCACTGCATATCCATACGCACCACGCAATCCAGCACGGACAACATGTCCCCGTGCAACGCTATACAGAGGAGTTCCTGTTTTCCCTGAAAAATCAATACCGTTATGCGTTGCACTTTGACCCGTAAAAGGATCTTTTCGTGGTCCAAAACGCGATGTGATTCGCATATCTTCTACAGGATTTCCAACGGGCAACATTTCTTCCATTTTACTTAAACCTTCCCAAAGATTGACCTTATCCTTCATCGCACGGAATTTCTGTGAAAGCGATTCTGTTGGAAGCTCTTTTTCTTCAAGTGGCACAAATGGCCCTCCAACAGACTCTTCTTTTTCTAATTTAGCAAGAAGCACTTCTTCATTTTTAAGACCAAGCAAATCAAGTGTATGATGAATACCTGCATATTTCTTTTCAAACTCTTTGACTTTATCACCTGCCAATACTTCAATCTTATTTAAAACATCTTCGTAAGACCCTTGAATTTGCACCATCGCTTTTTCAAGTTCTTTGTTGCGACTTGTGACGCGCTGTTGCTCTTTCCACGCCACATCGCGTTGAATTTCCATCTTCTTATATTGATAATTAATATTTTCTTGATCAAACTCGGCAAAGTTTTGAGACTCAGAAAAATTCTTAATTTTTTTGTTAAAATATCCTAACTCAGCAACCAGCATTCTCTGATCTTTAAAAAACGCTTTTCGTTCATCATTTGTGAGAGACTTGGTTTCTTCTAACTTCTTTGCAAATTCTGTATTTTGTTTATCAATCTTATCATTAATCGAAGAAATTTGGGATTCGTATGCATTCACAACCGCCATAATCTGTTTGTATTGCTCTTGTGCAACTTCAACTTTTGAAGCATTGTCCTGCATAATATCTTTATATTTGAAATACACAAAAGAAGTGTACCCCATCCATGAGATAAAACTTACCATAAATACACTTAGAAATAACTGGAAATTAGGTGATAGACGGTGACGCTTAACAACACCACGATCATAGAGAATAGCTGAACGTTCTGGAAATGCACGACGAATCGCTTGACGCACAGATTCCAAAATATTTCGGCGTGTTCTCTTATAATCTCGATGGTAAGAATACCTATTACGCATTATTCACTCATTTTCGCCATTAAGACCGGCATAATATCTTTTACAATTTCTTCAGCCATCATGCCGACAATATTGTATCCACAATCGACATAATGCGTTTCACCTGTCACACCTGAAGACATATCAGAAAGTAAATACATTCCTGAACCCGCAATATCTTTTGGTGCGACATTCCGACGGAGCGGTGCATTTAACTCATTCCAGCCAAACATCAAACGAAAATCGCTAATTCCTGCTGCTGCGAGTGTTTTGACAGGCCCCGCTGAAATTGCATTCACGCGAATCCCAAGCTTACCAAGGTCATTTGCAAGATACCGCACAGAGCATTCAAGTGCTGCTTTTGCAACCCCCATCACATTGTAATGAGGCATCACTTTTTCCGCACCAAAATAACTCAAACAGAGACATGACCCACCGTCTTTCATTAAAGGTGCTGCACGTCGACACGCATCTGTAAATCCATAAACAGAAATTTCCATTGTGTTTTTAAAATTTTCTCGAGACGTATTAACATACGCTCCTTTCAGTTCGTTCTTATCTGAAAACGCATTTGGATGGAGCATAAAATCAAGCTTCCCCCATTTTTTTTCAATTTCTTTGAATAATGCTTCTAGACTCTCATCGTCTGTTCCTGCTGGTTGAATGATTGAAGCGTTGAGTTTTTCAGCAAGTGGTTTTGCACGTTTTTCCATAATAGGAAGATATGAAATTGCTAAATCTGCACCAGCTTCTGCTGCTGCTTTTGCAATCATCCAAGGCATTCCAAAATCATTTGTGAGCCCAATAACTAGACCTTTTTTTCCTTTAAGATCAAACATCCTTTATCCTTTTTGTCTCTTTAATTTAAAAATAAACTCGAACTGACAGTAGCAGTCAAAAACCAAAAAGTAAAGAGGGCATTTTTTGCTTTATTTTTGAATCTCTGTGTGCTAAAAATATGGGTGGAAAAAAAGGGAAGAACAAATGACACAAGCATATTCAGCAGATTCAATTAAAGTACTCAAAGGACTTGACGCCGTTAAAAAACGCCCAGGCATGTATATTGGCGATGTGGGCAGTATTGATGGCCTTCATCACATGATTCACGAAGTCGTCGATAATGCAATTGACGAAGCAATGGCCGGGCATTGTTCTCGCATTGACATCACTCTTAATGCCGATGGCTCTGTCACTGTAAAAGACGACGGACGTGGCATTCCTGTTGACATGCACACAGAAGGACGCTCTGCTGCTGAAGTCATTATGACAGAACTTCACGCGGGTGGAAAATTTGATCCAAACTCATATAAAATTTCTGGTGGACTTCACGGTGTTGGTGTTTCAGTTGTAAATGCTCTTTCTGAATGGCTTGAACTTAAAATTTGGCGGAATGAAAAAGAATATTTCATGCGATTCGAAGATGGAATCCCAGTTGCCCCTCTGAAAGTTTCTAAAGAAAACACAGATGGCTTTACAGGAACTGAAATTACATTCTTCCCTTCTGACAAAACTTTTACAATTATGGAGTTTGATTTTCCAACACTTGAAAATCGCATGCGTGAACTTTCATTTTTAAATTCAGGCGTTCATATTCTTCTCCAAGACAAACGGAAACCAGATGCGCCTAAAGTTGTTGATCTTAAATCAGAAGGTGGAATCAAATCTTTTGTCGAATTTTTGAATCAATCAAAAAATCTTCTTCATGAAAGTACGATTGAAATCACAGGTGAAAAAGACGATTGCACACTTGAAATTGCCTTAGCATGGACAGACAGTTATCATGAGACGACGCTCTGTTTTACAAATAACATTCCGCAACCTGATGGTGGCACACATTTAACTGGATTTAAAGGTGCGCTCACCCGTGCTTTAACTCGCTACATTCAAGAAAAAGGCCTCGCCAAAAAAGAAAAATCCTCTTTTACAGGCGATGATATGCGCGAAGGATTAACCTGTGTTCTTTCTGTAAAAGTCCCAGATCCAAAATTCTCTTCCCAAACAAAATCAAAACTTGTTTCTTCTGAAGTCCGAACTGTTGTTGAAAGTTTGATGTATGAAGGTCTCAGTGACTGGCTTGAAGAACATCCTTCTCAAGGAAAAGCAATTGTTGAAAAAATTATGGAAGCGGCGAATGCGCGCGAAGCTGCCCGTAAAGCCCGTGAACTCACACGCAAAAAAGATACTTTAGACATTGCCTCTCTTCCCGGGAAACTTGCAGACTGTCAAGAACGTGATCCAACAAAAGCAGAAATCTTCATCGTTGAGGGAGATTCAGCTGGTGGCACTGCAAAACAAGGACGTATCCGTAAAAACCAAGCGATTCTCCCCCTTCGTGGAAAAATCCTCAATGTCGAACGTGCACGATTCTCACGGATGCTTCAAAGCGATTCTGTTGGAACATTAATTACAGCACTTGGATGTGGAATCGGTGCGGAAGAATTTGATATTGATAAACTGAAATATCATAAAATCATTATTATGACTGATGCGGACGTTGATGGTGCCCATATCGCAACATTGCTTCTCACATTTTTCTACCGCTACATGCGTGAAGTCATTGATGCGGGGTATCTCTATATTGCACAACCGCCTCTTTATAAGTTGAAAAAAGGAAGCTCTGAAATTTATATCAAAGATGATGCCGAATTAATGAAACACCTCACAGAAACAGCTTCCCAAATTATGCTTTGGAAACAAAAAGATGGCACGCAAGTGGCTGGACAAGAACTTCTCATGCGCATTAAAGATTCACGCAAGTTCCAAAAAATGGTTCAAGCCCTTTCGCTTAACATGCCAGAAGATTTACTCACACGCATCCTTTTAAATGGTTTCCTTTCAAATACCTCGCAAGTAGCTGATAAAATGAATTCTCAAGAAGACACTTATCATAAAGGATGGGTGCTTGATCAAACGGATAGTCATTACATTTTGTCACGAACACTCCGTGGTGTAGAGCAAAAATATCTTATTCCTTTGGCTAAACTTGAATCAGATGAAGCCCGTCGTCTCCGCGATTTTATCGCAACAGATTTCGGTGCACTTTTTGTCACACCATCTACTCTTGAAAGCAAAGATAAATCATACCCAATCTTTACACCACTTGACCTCCTTCATATTGTCGATGTGGTTGGAAAATCAGGAATGACGATTCAACGCTATAAAGGTTTGGGAGAAATGAACGCGAATCAACTTTGGGAAACGACACTTGACCCTGAAGCCCGCACACTCTTACAAGTCACCGTTGATGATGCAAGTATTGCCGATAAAACATTCTCAACATTGATGGGCGATGAAACACTCCCCCGCCGTGAGTTCATTCAGGAAAATGCATTGAATGTTCAAAACTTGGATGTTTAAACTTCTCCCATTCAAACAAAAAACGCACTCAGGAGTGCGTTTTTATTACAAGTATTTTAAATTCCCAAAACTATTTTTTAGGTGAAATAACTATTTTTGCAAAAAATACACCGATAACTGGTGCAATAATTAGCGATAAAATAGCAGCAATCCAACCACAAAGATAAATATTTAAAATAAAAGAACCTATAAATACCGGAATCAATATTTTTCTTAATGGTGACCCTGAACCAAATTTAACACTAACAGCTATATGTAGAAAAAAGTATATAGCTAATATTAAAGTGAAAAACACTCCCCAACCATTCCAAATCCAAAAAACACTTTGTTCCATACTAAACTCTTTTTAATTATACGCGTAACATTCCACCATTGACATGAAGTGTTTGCCCCGTCATGTAATTCGCTTCATCGCTCGCGAGGTAAACACACGCCGCTGCGACATCAGAAACTTGACCAAATTTCTTTGTTGGGATTTGTTTCATATACTCTTCCTTAACAGAATCTGGCAGAGCATCTGTCATCGCAGATGTAATAAATCCTGGCGCAATCGCATTGACTGTAATGCCACGTGATCCAACTTCCATCGCCATTGATTTTGTCATCGCAATCAATCCGCCCTTTGACGCAGAATAATTAACCTGCCCTGCATTTCCCATCGCACCGACAACAGAACTCATATTGATAATACGTCCTGAGCGTTGTTTCATCATCGGCATCATCAATTCACGCGACAGTTTAAAAATCGCGGTGAGATTCACATCAATCACTTGTTGCCATTGTTCATCTGACATCCGCATCATCAAACCATCTTTTGTCAGACCTGCATTATTCACAAGAATATCCAACTTCCCGCCTATTTTTTCTAACACACGTTTCGCAAAATCCTCAATTCCTGAAAGATTTCCGAGATCCCATGCTTCAACCTCAGCACGCTCCCCGAGATCCTTTTGAAGTTTCTTAAGTTTTTCTTCATTCCGTCCGTGGAGAATTACTGTTGCTCCTTGTGTGTGAAGCGCGCGCGCAACTGCTTCTCCAATTCCACCTGTCGCACCTGTCACTAAAGCCACTTTTCCTGCTAAATTAAACATTCTAAGATTCCTTCAATTTTTTAATTTTGTCATCCTGAACTTGTTTCAGGATCTCCCTTATTATATAACCTTCAACTTATTAATCAAGTCTTCAACTGTTCCTTTTGTCTCTTCGCGTTTATTAAGATTTTTGAGAACATATTGTTGTGTTTTGATTTCATCTTCTCCAATACACATAAAATAATTAATCCCTAATTTTTCTGCAATCTTGATTTGTTTCGTTATTTTTTTAATATCGAAGTTTGTTGCCACCTTAATTCCAGCCTCCCGGAATTGAGTAGCCAAGCACGCAACCGCGCTCACTTCATTTTCACTCAAAGCACATAAAAAGACCTGAATTTCAGATTCATATTTTGGCAAAAGTCCACGGATCTCAAGAAAATCTTTTAAAACGACATCGCCCATTCCAAAACCAATCCCACCGACTTTATCAACACCAAACAAACTCACAAGATCGTCATAGCGTCCTCCTCCGGCAACCGCACGTGGATTTTGAGGATCTGTATCGGCAAGCTCAAAAACAATCCCTGTATAATAATCAAAACCACGCATGATTTCTGGCGCAAAAACAGCATTCGACAGCCCTTTTTCTTGAAGACT